>DATJEQ010000057.1:0-6981 GCA_035496495.1 Polyangiaceae bacterium | reverse complement strand
TTCTTCAGCTCTTCGAGGATCTTCGTGCCCAGCGGGATCAGGCCGGCTTTTTCTTGGCCGGGTGTGTCGTCGCCATTGAGGAGCGTGTCCATCGTCGAGACTTCGCGGCGCAAGCGCGTGGGCAAATCAGATGGGCACACTGAGGCTTGCGTCTGCGGCACAACCGGAATGAATTCCGGTGAACTCGCCGAAGCCGGCTCACCCTTACTGTAGCGCTTCATGGTCACAGTCTGGTCGCCATCCTTCACCTGAATTTCACCGGGCCAGCTGTAGTCCTTGGCGTCGCTCTTCACGAAAAAAGGCGTGGGCACCGGCTGCATGCTCGCCCAGGGGCCAAATGGGCCGTTCTGGATGAACACCGACCAGCGAACCTTGGGCGTGGTCTTGTCGGCTAGCAATTCCTGAATCCCTGTCTTGCTGCCCGTGAGTAAGCGCAGCAGCTTGTCCTTCTGTTCATCCGCCTGGTCCGCCAAGCCGGCGTACTGGACCAGCATGTTCGTCAAAGCGGGCTTGAACAGCGTGATGGCCTTGCCGGAAAGCGTGGTGCCGTCGAAGGGAATATCGAGGCCGCCCAACTTGCCGATCCCTTCATCGGGGTACTTGCCATCGGATAGTCCTTTGCCCACATCCTTGAACACGTCGGCCATCGCTTGGGCTTGGGTGCCGGTCTCAGTGACGCTCTTGATCAGATCCTGCGCGTCAACGAGAGCACGCTGTGCCCTGGCATTGCGTTCGTTCATGCCACCGACAGCAAAACCGATCACCGCGCCGATAACAGCGGTCACACCCGCCAAAATCATGACTTTCGAACGCCCCTTCTTTTGGGCCTCGACAACCTCTTCGCTCATCTCGATCTTGATCGCCTGCGGCGCGGCCTGCACCGGTGCCTGGGCGGCGGTGATGGATGAGTAAGGGTTGGACGGATCGACCGCCGGCGGCTGGCTGCTGGGGCTGGAGCCAATACCCGTCGGGCTGCGCAAACCCACTGGCGGCGGAATCGACGGGCCACCGAGGCGCCCTCCCCCAGTCCCAGTCGTCACCGTCTTCTTGCCCAAGCGGGCTTTCAGGTCGATCTTGGGTTTGTTATCCATCGTGCTCCTCGCGCTCGGTGAGTCTGCTTTGGGCGCCTAAGACCCGGTGAAAGCAGAAGAATCGAAGGGTGGGCACAGTAGCCACCTGCCCGGGTGTCGGCAAGAATGATCTAGTCCAGCGCAGGGCTGCCCAGCGCTGGGCCGCCTAGCAAGGGCGGGATTCAATAAGCCACGGTCATAGGTTATGGCAGGAGTGCTAAGTTCCGCCCAGGCCCGCGCTCGCCCCAATGATCGAGTTTCAACCAGCCACAGGGGCCGGCACGGCCCAGACCGTGGTGATCGTCGACAACCACGATTCCTTCACATTCAACCTCGCTCAGAGCCTGGCGCAGAGTGGGGCCCGTTGTGCGGTCTATCGCAATGACGAACTCAGCGCGGCCGAGCTGCTGACTATCCGCTGCTCTGGCGTGCTGCTCTCGCCCGGTCCGAGTCGCCCGGAGCAAGCGGGGATCACGCTCGACCTGATCCGAAATGCGGCCAGCGATTTACCCATTCTCGGTGTTTGCCTCGGGCACCAGGCCCTGGCGGTCGCCTTCGGAGGCAACGTGGTGAAGGCCGCTTCGCCCGTGCATGGCAAAGTGGTCGCCATTGAACACACTGGGACGGGACTGTTCCAAGGGCTTGCCTCCCCTTTGCCTCAGGCTCGCTACAATTCGTTAACGGTTGAGCCGAAATCCTTGCCGCAGTGCTTCGAGGTGGTGGCCAGAGCCCAGGGCGAAATCATGGCGCTGCGGCACCGCGATCGCCCGCTGTACGGGGTGCAGTTCCACCCGGAATCGGTTTTGAGCGACTCGGGTTCGCAACTGCTGCGCAATTGGCTAAAGTCGTTGCCATGACTCGTGATTTTTCCTCGCTGCTCGAAGAAGCACTGAGCGCCCAAGGGCTTTCTGCCGATTCAGCGCGCGCGGCGTTCGACGCCTTGTTTGCCGGAAGTTGGAGCACCACCCAAGTAGCGAGCTTGCTGGTCGCTCTTCGCGCGCGCGGCGAATCGGCGGAGGTGATTGCGGCAGCAGCGCAAGCGATGCGCGCCGCGATGATCCCAGTGCCACATCAGCTGGCCAAGGTGCTCGACACCTGTGGCACCGGTGGCGACGGCAGCGGCACAGTGAATCTTTCGACTGGAGCGGCGATCATTGTCGCAGGGGCCGGCATTCCTGTGGCCAAGCATGGCAACCGCGCTATTTCTAGCAAAGCGGGCAGCGCGGACGTGCTGAGCGCACTGGGCATCCCGCTGGATCTCACGGCGGAACAGGCGCAGATTGTCCTTGAGCGAGCCAAGATAGCATTCTTGCTCGCGCCCACTCACCACCCGGCGATGCGCCACGCGATGCCAGCGCGCAAAGAACTGGGCGTGCGCACTTTGTTCAATTGTCTGGGCCCTTTGACGAATCCAGCCAGAGCGACCCATCAGGTTATCGGGGTTTTCGCAGACCATTTGCGACCCATTCTGGCCAATACGCTGGCCCAACTGGGTAGCCAGGCGGCGTGGATCGTCCACGGCCGCGACGGGTTGGATGAAGTGAGTCCGTACGGCCCCACTCGCGTGAGCGAACTGCGCGCGGGCAAAATCCAAGAGTTGGAAATTGCCCCCGAGGATTTCGGGATCCCGTGCAGCGCCCCCGGCGCCGCGCGCGGTGGTGACGCCCAAGAGAATGCCGCCATCATCGAACAAGTGCTGAGCAACCAAAAGCACCCCGCAACCAACGCCTTCGTACTCAACGCCGCCGCGGCGCTTGTCGTCGCAGAAGGCCTCGACCCCAAAAAGGCCGCGGCGCGCGCCCGCGAAATCATCGAAACCCGAGCCGCCCTAGCCGTCCTCGACCGTTGGCGCAGCGTGTGCCGCGACTTGAAGGCTCAAACCGACGCTTCTTAGCCCGACTTGCCCTGAAATTCGCCTATTTCTCACGTGAATTGTAGATTTGGGGCGTGCGCGTGGACGCGGCGGTGGACGCCTATTTGAATCATTTGGGTGCGGAGCGTGGGCTCTCGCGCCACACGACGGAGAACTACGCGCGCGATCTGAAGAAACTCTGCGACTATGCCGACAGCCATCACCTATCGGCAGTGAGCGACCTCGATTTGGCTGCGATCAGCGCTTGGTTGGGAACATTGTCGAAAGACGGCTTAGGACCTCGCAGTGCGGCGCGGCATCTCTCGGCGGCGCGAGGTTTGATGCGCTTCTTGTTGCGCGAGGGCGTGATCAGCGCTGATCCCACTCTGCTCGCGGCTCGCCCGCGGCTCGGGCGGCGGTTGCCCAAGCCAATCAGTTTCGAATCGGTGATCCAGCTGCTGCAAACGCCGGATGCTACGACTCCACGCGGCTTGCGCGACCGTGCCATGCTGAGTTTAGCTTACGCCGCCGGGCTTCGAGTGAGCGAATTGACACAACTCAAATTCGCGGATTTGGATCTGCAGCGAGGCGTGGTGGCTGCATTTGGCAAAGGCGGCAAGCGGCGCCTCGTGCCTTTGGGGGAAGTGGCATTGGGCCACGTGGAAGCATTTCTTGCGACGCGCTCGAACAATCGCTCCGGCGCACCCTTGGCTCGCGATGCCACCGTGTTCGCAACCCCTCGCGGCAAGCCGTTCACTCGGCAAATGTTTTGGAAATTGGTGCGCCGCGTGGCCCAAAAAGCCGGCCTGCCCGAAATGATGCACCCGCATCGCTTGCGCCATTCATTTGCGACCCACCTGCTGCAAGGCGGCGCGGATCTGCGCAGCGTGCAAACTATGCTGGGCCACGTCGATATTTCGACCACCGCGGTTTACACCCATGTCTCCGTCGATCACGTGCGCGCGGCCCACCGCAAAGCGCACCCTCGAGCCTGACCCAGATCCCGGCCAAAGGAGTGTATTGCGCGACCGGGCTTGAATTCGCAGGCCCCCCGTGGCGAACTGTGGAACCGTGCCCAGCTTGCTCGACATCCCCCGTGAACACTTCACCGTGCAGCGCCCCAAGGGGCGGGAAATCCCCGTGGTGCTGGAGATCCCGCACGCCGGGCTTGCGGTCGACCCTTGGGCTTTGGCGACGCTTTCCGCCCCAGCGCGTGCCATTGGCGTCGACGCGGATCTCTACGTGGACGAATTGTACGCCGGAGCCGCAGAAGAAGGCGCAAGCTGCATCATCGCGCACACCAGCCGCTACGTGTGCGATCTCAACCGCAGCGAAACGGACTTCGATTCACGCAGCGTCGCGGGCGGCCAAGGTCAGAACGCGCCGCATGGCTTGATTTGGCGACGCACTACCGACGATCAGCCAGCAATTGTCGCGCCGCTCAGCGCCCAAGAGTTGCAGCGCCGCATCGACACGTTTTATCGCCCGTATCACCACGCACTGTCGTTGCTCGTTTCAGAGAAGCTCAAGCGTTTTGGCTACGTGATCGTCCTGTGCGCGCACTCGATGCCCAGCCGCGGGCGCTCGGGGCATGGTGATTCCGGGACGGAGCGCGCTGACATCGTTCCTGGCTCGCGCGGACGCAGCACCGCGACCGCCGCGGTCATCGATTTACCCGAGCAGCTGGCATTGAAGCGCAATTGGACCGTCACTCACGACGACCCGTACCGCGGCGGCTACACCACGGGGCTCTACGGACGCCCCGCTGAGTCGATCCACGCGGTGCAAGTTGAACTCGCCCGCCGGCTCTACATGGATGAGCGAACCCTCTACAAAAAGAGCGGTGATTTCAATCGAGTGGCAGATTATTGCGTGGAGTTGGTGCGGGAGTTGGGCGCGCTGAAAATCGCTTGATCCTCCCTGGGCCTGGGGGCCGACTGCAAAATAGTGCCCTCATTTCACGCTCTGGGCCTTGAACAGCCCGATCACCCCGGCTACGCTGATGCCCCCATGGCCCGCAGCGAAATCACTGGAAAGCGCAAGCTTTCCGCCCGCAACGTCTCCCACTCCAACATCAAGACGAAGCGTTGGCAGAACGTCAACGTGCAAACGCGTCGCGTGTGGGTGCCGGAATTCAATCGCTTCGTCACGTTGAAGCTGACGACGCGCGATCTGCGCACCATCACCAAGCTCGGTCTGCTCGCGTACGCGCGCAAGCACGGCAGCAGCGTCGGCTGAGGCGGTCCGCTCGCGCAACTGCGCCCACTCAACTGCGCCCACTCAACGGGGCCGGCTGATCTTTGTGGTGCGCTTGCCGCGCTCTTGGCGCACAGCGTAGTGCGGCACAGTGAGGGTTTCCACTTCGCGCGGCGCTCCGTCGCTATCAAGTCGCACGCACAGCGGTAAGTCGCACGCCAGGGCCGATCCAGGAGTCACGCGAGTCACTGAGCGAATCACCGGGACCGCGGCAAAGGGCGCCAGGAGTTCCAGCTCATCGATCGCGATCCCCTTCATAGCCTGGCGACAGAAGAATCCCGCAAACCGCCCGTGAGCATCTGCAGCGCACACCACCAACGCCACGCTGCGCCCCTTTTCCTTGGCGAAATTCCCGAGCTGCCACTGCGCGCCCATCTCGAACTCTTCGCCCCGCTTCGCTAGCAGTGTCGCTGGCTGATCCACGGCGCACACTTGGCGCAAATCAGAAAGCGTTAGCATGCCGCCCTGACTTGCTGCGCCCACCGCCAGCAACGGGTGCGCCACAACGCTCTCAGAAAAGGCCGACACGCCCGCAGCCGCAATCCGCTCCATCACACGCATGCGGCGACGAGCTCCCGCTTTGCGGGCCACAACAACGCCCGCTTTGACGGCGGCCGACGGCGTCAGCGATTTATCATAGGCGAGTGCGACCAGTGCGGCTTGGGTGCCCACGGGCGTCGCCAGCTTCGCCGCGTCCGGAATTTCCTGGTTTGGCAAAAAGCCCCGCGGGCGCCTCGCCCCCAATCCTGGCTGACGCAATCGCCCGTCAAAAATGCGCGCATCACCCCCGCCGGTTGCGGTGACGAACACCACCGGCGAGAGCAGCACTCCGGGGAACAAGCCCGCAGCATAAAAATAGCTGTGCACTACCGAAGCTATGGCGGACCGGGTTTCAGCGAGCACCAGTTGCCCGGCGGCTTCCACATCGGGGTCACTGGCTAGCAGCGCGCTGCGCGAAGGCATGGCGCGCTCTAAGCCGAAGCCGCGTCGGGATCACCCAGAAACTGCAGCTGCTCGTGCAATCCGCGTTGAACCTGATCCGCTCCGCTGCCCTCCACGATGACCACGCACTGCTGTGCCGGCAGCACGCGCTCGATCAAGCGCAGCAACTGATCCGGACCCGGGGAACGACTCTTGTGCCGCAAACGGGTGTAAAGCAAGGGCCCGGTGGGGGGATCTTCGCGCGTTAGGTCATTGACCACAACAATTCCCAGATCACTGGCCACTGACATCGCTGCACGCGCTTCCCAAAGGCCCGAGGGCTCCCAACCGACGGTATACGACTCAGAGGCCAGCAGCTGGGTCAACGTGGCCAACCGCTGTTTCACCCGCGAATCGGGCCTCACCTGGGGCGGCGTTCTCACAATCACCCACTGTGCCTTCAAGATGCTCGCCGCGGCGATCGCCTGCTCAACATCGGCTGCAGTCGGCGTTCGCTCGTGGAGCGCCAGCTGCGACAGCTCAACACTGAAGACGAATTCAGCGGGCGCCTGCTGACGCCAGCGCTCAAGCCTGGAGCTCTTTGGCGCATCTGGGCCAATCGATACCTCCAGGGCACTCAGTCGCTGAACGTAGGACTCAAAATCCCCACTCAGGGCGGATTGACCGACAACCAGTTGCATGAGCGCCGCCTCGTTAGCACGGCAGGGAGGGAAAAGGCTTCACTTAATCGTTGCCAGCTTGGCTTGGATCTCAGCGGCGGGAGCAGGATCTTTCTTTTGCAATGCTGCGTTGTAGGCTTCTTTGGCGCCCTTCTTGTCGCCACTGGCCAACAACACATCGCCCAGAGCCTCAAATGCCGCG
>DATJEQ010000056.1:0-4523 GCA_035496495.1 Polyangiaceae bacterium | reverse complement strand
ATGTGACTCGTTCCGCGGATCCGGGAGCTGTGGCGGCTCCTCGCGCCGATCGCCTAACGGCAAAGGCAATGAGTGATGGCAAACCAAGGATCGTGAACGGAACAATTGACGCGGCGTGCGCTACAACGGCGATCGAAAGCGCGTGCACTCGGTCCAGACCGCAAACGGTCAGCGCGGCCGCAACGAAGTAGTGGTAGGTCCCCACCTGGCCTGGCGTGGCAGGCAATGCCATGCCGAATGCCAGAAAGATCAAGACGAGGAATGGCGCATACCAGGGTAGAGTCACATTGAAGGCCCAGAACCAGGTCCATACCGACGCCATCGATACGCCCCAGATTGCCACCGAAATCAAAAAAGCTGGGGCCGTGCTTCTCCCGGTAGAAACCAAAGACAGCTCGCGCACGAAACGCTCACCCTTCGGCACCAGAAATTGACTGACGCGGTCCCCGCCCAGGCCGACGACTTGTTTGAAGGCCCTGATGAACCACTCCGGTTTCTGCCTGGCGGCGAGGATCGCCACTGCGCCCCCAATGGATGCGACGGTTGCCAGGTAAAAGGCGGACCCAAGCTGCAATCCGACGGAGACGAAGGGCAGCAGGAGCAAACACAGCGCAACCAGACTCAGCACGTCCAGCAGCCGCTCCATCACAACCACCTGCAAACAGGCGCTATGAGTCAGCCCGCCACGCTTCGCCATGTAATCGATGCGCACCAGGTCTCCGAATCGGAGCGGCAGCAAATTGTTCCCGGCAAATCCGGCCAGCTGAGAATCCAACAGGGCACCCAGAGTGAATCGATGTTGATTGCGAATCAGCACCTGAGTCCGCATAGCCCCAAGTAATAAATTTACGAATTTGGTGACCAACGTGAGAGATAAGATCGGCAGCGAAACGTTGCCGATCTCCCGCCAAACCTCGCTCAACGACACCGATCGAGACGCCAAGAGCAGCAGCAACCCCGAAAAAAACGCACCAACAACCACCACTCGAACGACCCGACCCCGATTGGGCGCTGGCCTCAGATTTTGGGCGCCCTGAGGTTGCCCTTCGCTCACGACGTTAACTCACGCCGGTGATCCAGAAATTGTTCCAGCTCCATGCCATCAACGGGGGCATTGCCCAAGTGCCCAACGTGAATTGCCGCAGCACAATTGGCGAGATACGCGCCGTGCGTGAGCGGCGCCCCACTCAAATCGGCCAACGCCAGTGTCCCCAAGAACACATCGCCAGCCCCCGCCGAATCGATAGCGTGCTGCGCAAATGCTGGTAAATATTCAGTTTTTAGACGACCCCCGACGATCTGCTCCGTGGGCGCTTCGAACAACATCACGCCACGCTTACCCAGCGTGAGGACAAGGTGTTGTGCCGCCGTTTCTGAAAAATAGCGGCTCGCCAGATGAGAGAGGCCGCTCTCATTATCCGCGAAAGCAAAGCGCAACTCTTCTTCTGTGGGAGTTGCTAGCTTGGGCCCTTTGAAGCGCAAGATATTCACTCGTCGTGACGAAACGTCAGCGTAGTAGGGCTTCTTTTGCATCGCACAAAGCCCTTGCAACGCCTCCACCACCTCGGCGCTGAACAAGCCGTAACCAAAATCTGTCACCACCACCGCGTCGTAGTCAGGCAATGCTTTTTCGAAGGCGGCGATCAGCTCGCGTGATGCTGCCGTCGAAAGTGGGGACGACATCCCAATATCAACCTTGAAGACCTTGCGATCATCCACCAGGTAACGCGTCTTGACGAATACTGGGCGCTCGCCATCAATGGTGGCCATCTCGATGCCCAAAGCGGTCGCGCTAGTGCGAAACTGATCCGCGTACTCCCCTCCTCCAAGTATCGTCATCAAGGTGGCGCGGGCACCCATGGCAACAACTTGCGCCGCAATCAGCCCGCCTGCTCCCACATACCAGTCATCTCGTATCGGAGTGACGGTCAGCATCGGCGTGTCAGACGCAATGCCGAGAGCATCGCACTGGATGTAGTGATCCAAAATCGCATCGGCCAGAACGAGAACACGTTTGCCGCGCAATGCCTTCATTGTGCCTGCCAGCGCGGGCCGGGTAATTCCGTACCTCTGACAGTAGATTGCCGTCTTCTCTTGATCGAGGCGAAAGCGGTCGCGGAATTGGCTCAAGATGTAGCTTGAGGAATAGACGACATCCCCAGAGCTAAAAATCACCCTGCCCCCGTAACCCTCGACCAAGTCTCGCTCTTTCAGAAATCGCGGGTCGGCCCCTCTCTCGTACTCCTTGCCCTTGACGTAAACGTCCGGGCGCACCGCGTCTAAGATTGGGCCCGCCCACATCTCGTGATCGAGGCAGACGTAATCGACGGACTCCAACGCGGCCAGATTTTCTAGCCGTAACCCCTCATGAATGTAGGGCCTATCCGCTCCCTTTCCAACCACAGCGTCGCCGCTGACGGTGACCATCAACACGTCGCCCTGTTCACGGGCGAAACGCAAATAGCGAATGTGACCGGGGTGCACGATGTCGAAGCAACCGTGGCACTGCACGACGCGCTTACCGGCGGCGCGCAGCTCTCCTCGGATCTTGAGCAACTGTTCGCGAGTGACGATCTTGTCTTCGATGCCGCTCATGCGCTCCCCACCTCTGCTAGGGAATCGCTCATCGCTTGGATTGCGCGATCGCGATCGCTTGGGCTCAACTCCGGTGTTACTGGCAAACTCACAATCTGCTGAACAACCCTTTCTGTCACGGGCAAATGAGTTCGCGGCAAGTCGGCAAAGGCCTCATGTTGATGAATGGCGAACGGATAATGAATCTTGCAGTCCACCCCTCGGCGATGCATCGCTTCGATCAACGCGTCGCGCCTGGGGTGACGGATCACGAACGCAGTGACAGTGGCATCCGCATCCGGTGACGCCGGGGGCAACATGACTTTGCCTTCGAGGGCCTGACGGTAAGCCTGTGCATGGGCGTGGCGCGCCGCGCGCCATGCCGGAAAATGGAGCAACTTGGTCAGCAGGAATGCGGCCTGCAAGGTATCGAGTCGACTGTTGCCGCTGACGTGAATGCAATGATCGCGATCCAGCAATCCCAGGTTGCGCCACTGCCGCAAGGTTAGCGCTGGTTCATCGGCTTGCACACTGATGAAACCTCCGTCTCCCAACGCGCTCAGCGCCTTCAGCGGGTGAAGCGAAAAGCACCCCGTGCCGAAGGTGCCAACATGTTTGCCCCCGCGCAACGAGCCGAAGGCCTGTGCGCAATCCTCGATCAGGGCCAATTTGCGTCGCCGGCACAGCTCTTCAAACGCGGGCATATCGCAGGGGTAGCCGTTCAAATGCACGGGCATGATGGCGCGGGTCTTGGGGGTAATTGCACGCTCGGCGGCTCCAACATCGAGCAGCATTGTTGGTTCGTCGATGTCGGCAAACACTGGCACTGCCCCCACCAGTCGAACCGCCGTTGCCGACGCGATGAACGAATGCGACGGCAGAATCACTTCGTGACCGTTGCCAACGCCGTGCACACGCAGGGCCAGGACCAATGCATCGGTTCCGTTGCCCACGGACACGACTTGGCGGGCGCCCAATAGCGTTACCAGTCGTTGTTCCAGCTCGGTTACCTCAGGCCCCAAGATGAACTGCCCATGGGCGATTACCCGCCGCACCGCCGCAACCAGGTCGTTTTCGAGCCCTCGATTGTGGCTGACGAGATCGAGGTAAGGAATCAACGCGCCACCTCTTCGAAAGCCATCGCTTTCATGGCTTGCGGATCTTTCATCACCTCGATGTTGCGGTACCAAGCGCCTCCCGCATTAGGAATCTTCCCCGCACGAAACTGCGCAACCAAGCCTTGCACGGCTTCCTGCAACGAATGCTTGGGGGCGAATCCGAGTTCTGCCTTCGCTCGAGCGGCAGAGAGGTGGTAGCTACGGTTGTCGGCCGTGGGCACTGTCACAATGGGCAGTTTCGGATCAACTTGCGAGCGCACCAATTCGGCAAGCCCCGCGACTGTGCTATTTTCGATCGACACGTTGAACGCGCGACCATTGATCTTCTTCGCGTCCTCATCAACGAGACTCAGGTAGAAGTCTGTCAGATCCTCCACGTGAATATTCGGGCGCATCTGGGTACCGCCGAACACGCGAATCTCGCCTTTTTCCACGGCGTGGTAGGTCAGAATGTTGATGGTGAGATCCAGCCGAAGCCGAGGAGTGTAGCCGCACACGGTCGCTGAGCGCACGTGCACGCCACAGAAACGGTCGTCTACCAAGTCATCCAGAACCTTCTCCGTATCCACCTTGCACTTCGCGTAAAGCGTCAGCGGATCGAGCGACAAATCTTCCGTGACATCGTGTTCACTCTTGAGCCCATAAACTGACGCGGACGAGGCATTGATGAAGCGTTCCACCCCGTGCTGCTTCGCTGCACGCATGAGATCCGCGGTGGCTTGCAGATTGACACTAAGCGTCAACGCGGGATCGATATCCGAACAAGGATCATTGGATATCGCAGCCAGATGAATGATCACATCCGGACTATTTTCGCGAAGCAGTTTTTCG
>DATJEQ010000055.1:0-3588 GCA_035496495.1 Polyangiaceae bacterium | reverse complement strand
TACTTGCCCATTCCCGTCACCCACGCGACGCCAAACGAAACGGCACCGATCGACGATGTCTACGGACGCTCTGCAACTTTATCATTCTTGCTCGAAGGCAGCAGTGGAGCGCAATTGAAGGCAACATACACCGTGACTTTGCTGCGCTCGGAGGTAACGGAATGATGTGGTTCCAACGCCAATCTTCTCCTAT
Organism: Polyangiaceae bacterium; assembly: GCA_035496495.1. GTDB lineage: Bacteria > Myxococcota_A > Polyangia > Polyangiales > Polyangiaceae > SZUA-265. The sequence continues at coordinate 3,395 of DATJEQ010000055.1, read as the reverse complement.
GACTCATTCGATGAAACAGTCCCGATCGCGCTTGCTGCTCCCAGCTGTATTACTTCCAGTGAGCGTGCTGTGCGGGCTTGCTGTGCTGGCTTGCGGCAAGAGTTCGCCCTCAAGTTCCGCGACGAATGCCAATGGCGGCCAAGTGGGCACGAGCGGCGGTTCGACGGGGCTCGGTTCGGCTGGACTCACCGGAACCACCGCAGGCGCTGGCGGAATGATGAGTGTTGGCGGGAGCGCAGCCGTCGGCGGCGTGAGCAGTGGCGGGGTTAGCCCCAGCGGCGGCATGAACACCGGTGGCATCAGCGCTGGCGGTGGCGGCGGCCCCTCCACTTCGGTCGGGGGCAGTGGCGGCAGCCCCTCCACTTCGGTCGGGGGCGGCGGCGGCAGCGGGGGCTCCATGCCCGGCGCGGACGCGGGCGTCGGTTGTACCGGTGACACGCTGTGCTTCGATTTTGATGACGGCCAAGTCCCAACAGGGTGGGCCCCGGTGACGAACAGCGGAGCGGGCTCGATCGTGGTCGACACCACCAAGCCGCACAACGGTACGCATTCGCTGCACGTGATGGATGCCTCAGGCGACAATCCAATGCACAGTTTGGGCTTCACGCTGCCCCAGAATTTTGGCGGCACGATGTGGGGGCGGGTTTATTTGTACCTCACACCGGAAGGCCCGACGCAGCACGGTGCGATTGTGAAGGCGCGTTACGCCGACGCCGCGGATACAATGTTCGGCCCGGAGAATCTCGATTGGTACGAAACCGGCGTGGGGCACGGCAGCTACGAAGCAATTTGGCATGAACCACAACCGCCCACTGGATTGCCTGAGTGGGAAATGATCTCGGATACGCCGATCACACTCGATCAGTGGTTCTGCGAGGAGTTCTTGTTCGACGGTGCGAACCCGACTGGCGCCGAAGCGGCCGAACCCCGCGTGTGGGTGGAAGGCACCGAGCTCCCCTTCCCAGACAAGCATTTGTACCCGGGCAACGCGGTGAAGCCCGTGTTCGATAAAGCCACCAATTTCATCCTGGTTGAGCTGGGCCTCATCATGTACCACCCGCTCAATGCCACCACGAACTTGTGGATCGACGACTTTGCTATCGGCCCCCAGCGTGTCGGGTGCCAGTAGGCACGGGGGCTTACTTCTATCGGGATCTTGCGCTAGTTTCCGGGCATGACCACGGACGCCCGCAGATACGGGCAAGATGTTGAGCGACTCGGGCTCAGCACGACGCACAAGCAGGTCTTATCTTGGATCGCACCCGGCTCAACGGTGCTCGAGTTGGGCTGCGCCTCCGGCTACATCGGTCGCATTTTGATGGAGGAAAAAGGTTGCCAGGTCACCGGCGTGGAGTTCGACGCCAACGCAGCATCAGAGGCGCGAGCGCGCGGCTTGACGGTGATCGAAGGCTCTTTGGAAGAGCGTGCATTCCGCGATTCGATCCCAGGGCGCTATGATTACGTCGTTGCCTCTGACGTGATCGAGCATTTGCGCAATCCCGCTGAAGTGCTGGAGCATTTCAAACAATGGCTTGCTCCCGGCGGACAAGCGATCATCTCCGTGCCCAATATTGCCGCCTGGGAGATCCGCCATCAGCTCTTCTTCAAGGGCGACTTCGAATACAAAGAGACCGGGATTTTAGATCGCACGCACGTGCACTTCTTCACGTGGGACACGCTGCACAAGCTGCTGGCCGACCAGAACTGGTCGATCGTGGAAACCATGGTCGCCAAATGGGAGTTGCCGGTGGCGCGCGGCGTGCTCGTGAGCGCGCCCAAGGATGTCCGCGTGTTCCTTGAGAAACTGAACGAGAAGCAGGGCTTCGCCGGCCGCGCGCTGCACACCGCATTTCACGGCCTGGCCGCGGGCCTCGAACGCGGCGGCACCAGCATCGTCAACAGCATCGCCAAGAACTGGCCAAACCTCTGCGCCCAACACATCGCGATGCTACTGAAGCCGCCTACTTTACCTGGCTAGCAGTCTAGCCGGGCTTCTTGGGGTGACTCTGCTTCGTGTTGCTGGTCCCTCGGAGACATAGTCAGGCCGCGTCACCAGCGGCGAGGTTTACGATTCGAACGGCACGAAAATGCACGCCTTTGCTGGGCGTGGGTGATGGGGTATGCTGTGGGTATGAAGCTCGATGAACTCCTCCCGGAAGTCATGGCGCTCCGCCCGTCTGAACGCGCGCAACTGGCGCGGGATCTGCTCCACAGTCTTGAAGCAGAGCAGGACGAAAACTGGGAGGCCGCTTGGGCAAAGGAGCTTGAGAAGCGCGTTCGAGACCTCGAGTCGGGAGCGGTGAAAGCTGTCCCGTGGGAGGAGGCTCGCGAACGGATCCTCGCTCGTTTGAAGGAGCGCCGTGCGGCTCGAGCTTCATCCAGCGGCTGAAGAAGAAGCCTATGAAGCAGCTGGTTGGTACGACGATCACGTACCCGGGCTTGGCGATGAGCTTCTAGCGGAACTTGACCGGTGGATCGCGGTAATCCTGGATGCGCCCGGAGCCTGGTCAGTGTGGCCTGGTGCCCCCCGGTTCGAAGTACCCGTCCGTCGGTGTCTCCTGGAGCGATTTGATCGCTACGCCGTAGCGTACCAGGCGTACCCGGATCACGTGCGAGTGATCGCGGTTGTACATCTGCAGCGCCGGCCGTTCTATTGGGCTGAACGAATCGCGTAGCCGATGGTCCGGGTTAGGCCGCATTTGCGCCGTGGTCATCCTTGTTAGGTTCCATCCGACGATAATCAGCCACAAGAGCGTCGTTGCCGCCGTGATGCGTTGGGCGATGGCTAGGGGGAGTAATGTGTCTGCCATGCCGACGGACAGCGTCGCAACTCCCGCCAGAAGCCAAGAAGTGCTGGGAGAAATGATGTGGGCGATGTGGGGCGTTCTGGGCAGGAGCGCCATCGACGAGACGAGAGATACAAATGCGAAGGCAACTGCGGAAACGTGCAAGAGAGGAGCGTCGCGGAGGGTCCAGATACCGGCGGCAAGGAATCCAAGTGCAGCACCGTGCATCAAAACTTGGACTAAGCGAGACGCGCCGCCACTGCGAAGACCGCGCGCCGCTAAGAACACAGAAGCAGCCAGCAGCGCGAAAGCGGCAACCAGCCAGCGGCCCCCTGCCCCATACACGAGCTCACTGATCAGTTGACGTCGGAAGTCATAGGTTGGTTGTAGGAGATCGAGTGTGACGATCACTCCAAGGAAACCGGTCGCTCCAACGAGCGTTCCAATCCCCGAACCACGTGCATGGACGATCAAACGCTACTCTCTTCCCGCAACTGCATAGCGACTCGGGCGTTCGCCCCCCGGCGACTGAATCCTAGCAGAAAACGAAGAGCTTTAGGCGCGCAGGGCCAACAGTGCTAATCTTTGAACGATGGGGGCAAGCGTGCG
>DATJEQ010000054.1:0-17306 GCA_035496495.1 Polyangiaceae bacterium | reverse complement strand
AAAGGGCCACTGGCGGGGTTAGCGGCCTACGATGCGGCACTGCTGCTCAGCCTCAATCCACCCGTAGAGGGCGCGCAGTCGTTCTGGCAACAAATGGAAAAGCGTTATAGGAACGCCGCTTCTTTGCTCAAAGATCCGGCGCAGAAAAAAGAAGCATCAGCCCGTGCACAAGCCGCGGCGGATACCGCCAAAGCCGTTCATTGATATGACTTCGCGAGCGCTGCTCTTGTTGGCGACCGGTGCCGAAGAGATGGAGGTAGCCATTGCGGCAGACGTGATGCGTCGCGCGGGCATTGAGGTCACTGTGGCCGGTGTGGACGGTGCGCAGCCGGTGCGTTGCAGTCGGGGGCTCCTGATCACGCCCGATCTGGATTTGAACGACGCGCAAGGAAAGTATGACGCGCTGGTGCTTCCCGGCGGCGCAGCGGGCGCGGGGCGTCTGTGCGCGTCTGCACAAGTTGGCAAATTGCTGCGTGAGCAAGAGGCAAGCGGGCTGCTCTTGGCGGCTATTTGTGCAGCGCCCAGTGCCCTCAAGGCGCACGGCGTTTTCGCGGGTAAACGCATGACGATCTACCCGGGGATGGAGAACGAAATTGTCGGGCACGGTCAAGTGGAGCACGATCGCGTGGTGATCGACGGCAATTTGATCACCAGTCGAGGGCCCGGTACTGCATTCGAATTCGCGCTGGCAATTGTCGAATGTTTGCAGGGCGCAAAGATCGCACAGCAAGTGGAAGGGCCGTTATTGTTGGGTCGTAGGGGCGATTCATGAGCCGCCCCCACGCGACGTTGATGGGGGGATTGAAACGCGATTGCCGATTTTTGATTTGGGCGGGGCTGCCACTGTGCATGGCCTGCGCGGCGCATCCGAACGAGGGGCGACCCGTGGCGGCCGGGTCGGCACAGGTGGAAACGTTACCTCGATTTCTGACCATTGAGCTGTTTAAAGACAACACACTGAAGCTCGACGGCAACGCCACTCAGATGAATCAGTTGCAAGCGGGGCTCAAGGCGGGGTGGGCAACAGGCGGCTTCGCCGAGGTGCTGCTGTGGGCGGAAGCGGGCACCGCGGAGTCGACGATTCACGACGTGACGGAAATTTGCTTGCGCGCGGGGATCTCACATTGGCGCTTCGCGTGGCGAGGAAATACGGCAGGGGCGATTCATGAATCGCCCCAACAACCGCCGCAGCAATCGCTGCCGCAGCAATCCCCGCCGCAATCGCCGCCGCAGCCCGTCAAAGCCAAAACATTGGGCATGCACATTGGCGGCGGACCGAACGATGATGAAACGCGCAAGCCGCTCCTGGCGCTGTTCGAAAAGCAATTCACAGCACTGCAGGCGTGTACGAGGTATGTGGATCAACCGATCGACAAGCCAACTTCATTTGGGCTTGATCTGCTGATCGCGGTCAGCGGTGGGCAACCCAAGCTGAGCAATGTGCGAACGCGCTTTCGCTCCGAATCCTTTGAGGCGTGCATGGAAGAGGTCTTTTCGCGGATGGAGTTTCCAGCCCCAGCAAAGCGCGCTCAGGTGATCAGCTATTCGGTGGTTTTCGAGCCTATTTCTGCTGATTCCGCCCACTGAACGTCGTTTTAGCTGGGTCGCTTTGGCAGCGAGTTTGCGGCCGCCCGTCCGGGGCAGATCACAGCTAATTTGAGCATGCGGATCGCTCGGCGCTACGCTGCCATCCCAAAGTTTACCATGGCCGACGACCCTGATGCGCTGACGTACCATTCCCGCTGGCGCCCCGGAAAAATTGAAGTGGTGGCGACTAAGCCACTGTCAACCCAGCGGCATCTGTCGCTCGCTTACACGCCGGGTGTGGCCGATGCGTGCCTGGCGATCCAAGCAAGGCCCGAAGACGTCTACAAGTACACGGCCAAGGGCAACCTGGTTGCAGTCGTCACCAATGGCACCGCAGTGCTGGGCTTGGGCAACATTGGGCCTGAAGCCGGCAAACCCGTGATGGAGGGCAAAGCCAATCTGTTCAAGAAATTCGCCGACATCGACGTGTTCGATATCGAACTGGATGCGAAGACGACAGATGAAATTGTGGCGGCGGTCAAAGCGATTGCGCCTACATTTGGTGGCATCAACCTGGAGGACATTAAGTCCCCCGAATGCTTTGAGGTGGAACGGCGACTGCAGGAAGAACTGAACATCCCTGTCTTCCACGACGATCAGCACGGCACTGCGATCATTTCGGCGGCAGCCTTGATCAACGCGGTGGAGCTGACCGAGCGCAAGCTAGAGACGATTCAAATCGTGTTCAGTGGTGCAGGGGCCGCAGCAATCGCTTGCGCAGAGCTGTACATTGCCTTGGGCGTGCAGCGCGAGAACATCGTGATGTTCGACGTGAACGGCGCGGTGACGACGCAGCGCAAAGATCTGTTCCCGGCGTTGGAGCGCCTGGCCACATCCCGACCGATCAAAGACATCACCCAAGCGCTCAAAGGCGCCGACGCACTGATCGGCCTGAGTGTGGGCGACGTGATCAAGAAAGAGATGCTTGCGGGGATGGCCAAGAGCCCGATCATCTTCGCGATGGCGAATCCCAAGCCGGAAATAGAATATTCGGTGGCACGCAAAGCCCGCCCGGATGCCATCTTGGCGACGGGGCGCTCGGATTATCCGAATCAAGTGAACAATGTATTGGGCTTCCCGTTCATCTTTCGCGGCGCGCTTGATTGCAGGGCCAGTCGCATCACGGATGAAATGAACATCGCCGCCGCCAAGGCCTTGGCCGCCCTGGCGCGCGAACATGTGCCCGACAATGTGCTGCACGCCTACGATCTGGAGAATTTGCGCTTTGGGCCGGATTACATCATTCCCAAGCCCTTCGATGCTCGGGTGCTGACGCGTGTTGCGCCAGCCGTGGCGGAAGCCGCGGCGAAAAGCGGCGTAGCCCGCGAGCCGATCGCCGATTTGGATGCCTACCGCGAGCGACTGCATCGCTTGGTCGAGCGCGCCCGCGGCTTGATGTGGCCGCTCATCCAGAATTGCAAAGCCGGCAGCAAACGTCAGCGCATCGTGTTCCCGGACGGCTATTCGCCGCAGATCTTGCGAGCAGCGCGCATCTTGGTTGACGAGGGGATCTGCACACCGATTTTGCTGGGGTCACCGAAGCGCATCGCCGAGCACGCCAAAGAGGCACGCGTCAGCACCAAGGGTATGGAGATGGAGGAAGTGATCGGCTCGCCGCGCGCCCCCGATCTCGCTGAAGCGCTGTGGCAACGGCGTCAACGCAAGGGCATGACGCTACAAGGCGCGCTGGTGTACATGCGTCAGGGCACTTGGTACGGCTGCATGCTGGTGCGCGAGGGTTTGGCCGACGGCATGGTGGGCGGCTTGAAGCGCGCTTACAAATCCACGATTGGCCCCGCAATTCGAGTGATGGGGCTCGCTGCCGACAGCAGCGTGGCCTCGGGCGTGTACGCGATGATCTTTCGGGATCGCAAAATCTTCTTCGGCGATTGCACCGTCAACATTGACCCCGACGCGGAAACGCTGGCGGAAATTGCCATTAACACCGCGCGTGTCGCCGAGACGTTCGGTGAGAAACCCCGGGTGGCAATGTTGTCGTATTCGGATTTCGGCGAGCACCGCGACGATCCCAAGGTGAAAACGGTCCGCGACGCTATTGAAATCGTGCGCCAGCGCTGGCCCGGCCTGCAAATCGATGGCGAGATGCAAGCCGACACTGCGGTCGACGCGGAAAAGATGGAGGGCGTATTCCCATTCTGCACCTTGGGTGGGCCCGCCAATGTGTTGGTCTTTCCCGATCTCACTTCCGGCAACATCGCTTACAAGCTGTTGGAGCGGCTCACCGACACCGAGGCGTTGGGCCCCCTGGTGGTGGGGCTGGGCGGCCCGGTGAGCGCCATTCCAGTTGGCGCAACGGTGAACGAGATTGTGAACATCACGACCTACACCGTGGTGCAAGCGATTCGGCGCCGCGCCGCCACAGTTGGAGAGTGAGCGGCTCCTCCTCCGGCGGGGGAGCAAACAGGGCTAGCGTAAGTGTCGACTGAGCCAGCGATCGTAATCGGCGTCCAGTCGTTCAGAGATGGCCGAATCGCCGCCGTAGACATTGTGCAATTCTTCGGGGTCGCGCTGCAAATCGAAAGCCACTTTGCCTCCGCTCCCCACATCAACCCGCAGCTTGTACGTCCCGTCGATCAAGGCACGCTCGACTCGCCCTCCGCCGAAACTTTCTGCAACGATCGGTTCTGTGCGTGCATCATTGACGCTGTCGAGCAAAGACCAATTGCTGCTTGCCCCAAGACGCGTCAGCTTGAGCAGTGCCGGGCCCAGTTCCAGCGCGCTGACAGGGTGAGAAACCGTGATCCCCGGGCAGCCAGGAACATAGAGCACCAGGGGCACCCGCAGGACGTCCTCGGTCAATTCCGGCCCATGACCGTGGCGCCCATTTTTGCCTAACTCCTCACCGTGGTCGGCACTGAGCACGATCACGGTATCGTTGCCGTGTTGACGCAGTACGCGTTCTAAGAATTCGCTGGAACGTAACAAAGAATAAGCTGCAGCGCGTTCGTAGTCTGACCCTTCAGGCTTGGGGAACACCGATCTTTCAATCGACTTGTACGGCGCATGCACGTCGGTCTGATGCAGCCACAGGAAGACGGGGCTACTGACAGTGGGGTTAAAATGCGAGAGGGCTTGAGCACTCAGAGCGCCCGAGTAGAAATCCGCTTTGCCTCCACCCGGCGCAGGTGGATCGACGCTGAACCCTCCAAATTCCTTGAAGCCATCGCCCAGCTCGTCGCGTTTGAGTAAGGTGACGCCCACAGTGCGGTAGCCGCGGTCCCGAAAGCGCCGCACGACGTCGTTCTGCGACGTGAGCGTCGCGCCCAGCAGCGCATTCGCCTGTACCAGATCGCTCACCGTTCGCCCGGAATACAGGGCCGGAAAGCTGGTGTAGGTCGTCGGGCTTGGGGCATAGGCTTTTGTGAACACGGCGCTGCGCGCCAGGAATTGCTTCATTCCCGGCGGAACCTGCGCTTCGAAGGTATCGGCTCGCAGTGCGTCAATGGTCAGCACCACCACGTTGAGCGGTGGGGGATTGTCTTGCAACGCTTGAACGCACTGCTGCCAGGGGCCCCCAGTGGGCGGCGCCGCGGCTGCGACGATGGCGGAGGGATGACAATCCTGATCCGTGGGAAGGTTTTTTCGAATTCCGGGCCCAACGGCAGCGTCAAATGCCGCGCAGTCATCGCCCCAGAAAAACTTCGGTGCACTGCCATCGTGATCGAAATCAAACAGGCGCTGCAGCCAACTGACGGCGCTGCCGGCCATCGGCTCCCGCGTCACCACAAGTAGCCGCGCCGAAGGGCTCTGGCTCGCGATTCCGCTCAACACGAGCGTGCCCCCCAAAAGAGCGCTCACCGTGCGGCCTCGCAGATCCGGCGATCGTACGGTCCAGGCGCGGTGCGCGAAGATCAGTAGGATCAGCGTGAGCAGGGTCGCGCCAGAGTTGAGCGAGCGGGTGTAAACCGTGCTGGGGCCGAAATGCAGAACGGCGAGTGTGCTGAGCGCAATCGTGGCGCACAGCGCTGCCAACCACCACTGACCCGCCTCGGGCGCGTCGAGCAGCCCCATTCGAACGCGCGCTAGCAAGAGGGGAAAGAGAACCCCAGCGCAAAGCGCGATCAAGCAAAGGCCAAAGGTCGCCAGCAATCGCACAGGGCTCAAAAATTCATAACGCGTCGGGTCGACTTGCAAATAGAGCAGGTGTCCGCTCAGCGCGACGATGAACGCCACTTTTGCACTGGCTACGATCACCCTGGCGTCAACGTTCATCCACGAGGTCATCCGTTCAAAGCGCGACGACAGCAGTGCGCACAACAAGGCCAGCGGCAGTGACCAAACAAGGAGCACTCCGGTCGATGCGACCAGCGCCGCGGTCAACGCTCCCAGCGATCCCCGCGCCAAGGGCGAGAGCACGGCGGTGCAAATTGCCTCACTCAGCGAGACAGTGATGCTCGTGAGCCAGCCGGCGAGCAGCCAGTGCTTAACGCGCGGAAGCCCACTGCCGCCAATCATCTGCTGAGCATACACGTTTCAAAATTGCGCCTCATATGAACAAATCACGATTGGCCGATCAGTCGGCAACCCAGCCGATGAGCGACGCGATCTTTAGAATTTCTGGGGGAAGGCCAGTCACTATGAAGAACCAGATCAGAAGCGGTTTTGTAAAAGTTTCTACCATCGCTGTAGCCGCGGCCATGGCTGCGTGCTCGGGGGGGACCAACAGCGCCACGTCGGGTATGGGGACCAACAACACCGTCGATCCGAGTACTGGCACCCCGACGCCGCCGCCCACTGGCACTCAAATGATGCCCGCTGGCACCGGCGTCGATCCCATGACGGGCCAGCCAGTGGCCACTCCACCGGTGGGCACCCAAATGACGACCGAAACTCCCGTTTCGATGACGCCCGCCCCCACTGGCCCAGCAGTGCCACCCACGGCGACCTGTGACGGCCAATTGCCGGGCAGCTTCACGACGATCTGCAGCGGGTGCCACACGAAGAACGGCCTCGCCAACTCCCGCTACCCGGATCTTTACAAGTACATGGGCACGATCGATCAATTCAAAACGAAAGTGCGCACCGGCGGCAACGGCATGGCGCCTTATCCGGCCACCATTGTTGCCGATCAGGATCTGGAGGCTATCTATGCCTTCTTCACGGGCAATCAGCGCACGGGGCTGGATGCGGTCGATCTCGCAGGGGTGACCCCGCTGTTCAGCGCGACGGACGCCAACACTTATCCCCCGATCACCTTCACACGTGACGACGGCGTCCTCATTACCCGCGGCGCAGGTCGCGTACGCGGCCGCCACGAAGGCCCGTCGGATACGAATCTGCCGTTCATGGAGTTCGTCGAGAATTACTTTGTCGATCGCACCTACGGCTGGATCGTTGAGGATTACACACCGACGGGGGTCAGCGAAATCCATGCGACCTACATGCCGGTTGGCCCAGCGACGGGTGGAACCAATTTCCGGGTGTGGAAGAATTACGACAACGGGGATGTGTTCACCACCAACGGTGGGCTGAACGGGATCAACGCGGTGCCTTCCCTGAAGGCCGCGGACGGCACCGATTACGGCGCCAACTACGACACTGCGATTCAGAAGTACGCGTTGCTTCAGCAGGGTGTGACCACCACCAACACGCGCGACCAGGCGCCGATTGCTGCTGGCCAGTTGTTCGAGTTCGAGTTCGGCATTTTCTTTGACGCAGGAACCGTGCAACCGCCCGGTTCGCGCCACGCCTATTACACCGACACCTTCCGTTATCAGGTGGGCCAGGGCGGCGTGACGTCAAACAACCCAGATATGTACGCGGGCAAGGGCATTCTTGGGCCGCTGCCGCAGGCTCAGCTGGGTGGCGCAACCACTAACGTGTGGACGTACGCAATGCCTGAAACGGCGTTCGGTCAGCAAGCCCTCAATATTCAACATGAGCACATCCAGCACTGGGTGCAGGGTCGTCGCTTGTTCCACACCAATTTCGAGACGGGTGACAACGTTGAAATGATCGAAGCCATGCACCCGCTGGCCGAGCAAGCCGGCAAGGCTGGGCCGCTCAACAACACCACGGCCTGTGAGAACTGCCACATCAACGATGGCCCCGGCGAGACGCTCAAGGGCACGATGGACGAGACCAGCTCGATGGCGTTCAAGCTCTACAATGCGGGCGCTTTGGGTAACCAGCTGCAGCTGCAGGAGGGCAGCGCGAAGTACCTGAGTTCCACAACCAAGGACGTGACGCTGGGCGACGGCACAGTGGTCACCTTGTCGAAGCCGACGTTCCAAGTCGATGGTGCGACGAATTTCTCGGCGCGCATCGCTCGCAAGCTGATCGGCATTGGCCTCTTGGAAGCCATCGACGAGCGCACACTGCTCGCCCGCGCCGACATGAACGATTGCGACGGCGACGGCATTTCGGGTCGGCCGAATTACATCACCGATCCGGGCACCGGCGTTCTGCGTATTGGCCGCATGGGTTGGAAGGCGGAGAAGGTCGGTGTGGCGCATCAAGTGGCCGACGCGCTTGAGGCGGACTTGGGTGTGGGCACCAGTCTGATCCCCGATTCAACAGGCAAGGCGGAGTTGTCGGATGACGATTACAACGACCTCATCACGTACATGCGGCTGGTCAACGTGCCGGGGCAACGCACCCCGACCGATCCGCAAGTGCTGCAGGGTGAAACGCTGTTCAAGACGATCGGCTGTTCAAACTGCCACGTGACCGACGTGGTCACCGGTCCCAATCACCCGTTCCGCGAGTTGCAGAACCAGGCGATAAAGCCGTTCACGGATCTGCTGCTGCACGACATGGGTTCCGATTTGGCCGATGACAGCGGCATTCCCGTGGGCACGACCGAGCAGTCACCAGCGGGCGCTTCCGAGTGGCGTACGCCGCCGCTGTGGGGCACGGGCATGTTGGCCACCATCAACGGTCACACCGGCCTCTTGCACGACGGTCGCGCTGCCAGTGTTCTGGAAGCCGCACTGTGGCACGGTGGGGAAGCTCAGGGCGCGCGCGATCGCCTCGCGGCGCTCTCGTCTGCCGACCGCGATGCCGTCGTCGCGTTCGTGATGTCGCTCTAATCCAGTAGAAAGCTCCGGCTTTGGAGCAACGAAGGGCTGCCCGGTTCGGTAGCCCTTTCGTCGTTTAAAGGCGCGTTGCAAAGCCCACTGGGCCTGGCTAACCTCGCGCGCCGTGAGCGAACCCAATTCAGGCAGTGAGGGCAGCCCTCAAAGCGCCGAGAGCGCGGCCGCGACGCCGGCTCCGGTGGAACCGCCCCCGAAGACTGACAGAAGCACGCTGTACTGGGCGGTGGGGATCGTCGCTTTGGTGTTTGCTGAGCTCTACTATTACGGCCACAACGGCGAGTTGAAGGTGTGCGTCGGCAAAGAAGGTGTGCACGATTTCAATCTGATTGGTCAGATGCGCACCGACGAGAACCGCTGGAAGTTTCCCTTCTGCGAAGATCGGGTCAACTTGGGCCTGCGCGACGAATTCGATGACCTCGGCCGCGACGCGGTGAAATCTGCGTGCCGAAGGGCAACCCTGCTGCATTTTCAATCCGAAGCCGCCGATTGCGTTGCATTGGAGAACCACTGGAAGCGCAAGGTCATCACGCGCCAGGTGATGCCCTGGGAGCGCCGCTTCTACCGACAATTATTGTGGTTGGACCGCCACTGACGCCCCTGCAGGCGCTGAAGCCCTGTGGGTGGCGGCGGGCGCCTGTGCGCTCAGCGTGGCCGAGTCAATACGGAAATTGCATTCGACAGCAGGCGCAGGCCTGTATCTCCGCTGAGCGTCAGGATGGACTCGGGGTGGAATTGCACTGCTGCGACCGGCAATGTCTTGTGCTCAATAGCCATCACCACGCCGTCCTCCGTTTCCGCAGTGACTTCCAGCGCGGCGGGGAAACCGTCACGCTTGGCGTACAGCGAGTGGTAACGCGCAGCGCTGAAGCTCTTGGGCAGACCTTCGAAGATCTTACCTCCCAGCACCTTGATGGTGGAAGGTTTGCCGTGCATTGGGTAGTCGAGCACGCCCAGTTGGCCACCGAAGTGCTCGACCATCCCTTGCAGCCCCAGGCACACGCCGAAGACCGGCAGCTTGCGCGCGAGCGCGGCGGCGATCGTCCCGGATACATTGAAGTCGCTCGGGGTGCCGGGCCCCGGCGAGAGAAACACTAGATCCGGTTTCAACTCGTCGAGCAAACTGTGCGCGAACCCGGCGCGCAACGTGACGACTTCTGCGCCGGATTGGCGGATGTAATTGGCCAGGGTGTGCACGAACGAATCCTGGTGATCGACGAACAACACTCGACGCCCAGTACCCGGCAGCGCGATGGCTTTGGCCGCTGTGGGCGCGATTTGCTCGTCGCTCTGACCAACCGCGTCGAGGAACGCCGAAGCTTTGACGCGCGTTTCGCGCTCTTCAGCCTCCGGCTCCGAGTCGTAGAGCAGCGTCGCGCCGGCGCGCACCTGACTGATTCCGTCTTTCAGACGGATCGTGCGCAGGGTCAGCCCGGTGTTCAGGTTGCCGTTGAAGTTGATGGCGCCGATCGCGCCTCCATACCAGGCGCGGGGAGATTTCTCAGCATTTTCAACGTGTTGCATAGCCGCTGGTTTGGGAGCTCCCGTGACGGTCACGGCCCAGGTGTGGGACAAGAAGGCGTCCAAGGCGTCGAAGTCGTCGCGCAAATAGCCTTCCACGTGATCGACCGTGTGGATCAGACGCGAGTACAGCTCAATCTGTCGTCTGCCGATCACCCGCACCGTGCCCGGCACACAAATGCGCGACTTGTCGTTGCGATCCACATCCGTGCACATGGTCAACTCGGATTCATCTTTGCGCGAGTCGAGCAGCTCGCGGATGCGTTCGGCATCTTCCACCGCATCCCGACCGCGGCCGATGGTGCCGGAAATGGGGCAAGTCTCCACGCGCTTCTTGTCGACGCGCACATACATTTCGGGGGAAGCTCCGACCAAGTACTCGCGCTCACCCAAGTTCAAGTACAGCGCATAGGGGGCAGGGTTCTTCTTGCGCAGCCGGCGGAAGAGGGTCGACGGGGGCGTGGAGCAGGGCTCGACGAAGGTTTGGCTCAGCACCACTTCGAACAGATCGCCGCACTTGAACGCCTTCTTCGCGGTGCGCACGGCCTCGGCGTATTCCCCCGGGGCGTGATCGCAGGATTGCGAGGCGGTCTTCGCCGGAGCGTAATCCTCACTTGTCCCGTCACGCGTCAGCGAGTGAGTGCTCACGCCCTTGTGCCGGAATTCGTAGCTAAACTTGCGAGCTTGTTCCTTCTGGTGGTCGACGATGATCAATTCATCAGGGAGATAAAGCACCAAATCGCGCTGGTCTTCCGGCCTTGGGCGAGCGAGTTTCACCGGCTCGAATTGAAAGGCCAAATCATAACCAAACGCACCGTACAGACCTAAGTGGGCATCGGCCTCGTGTGCGAAGCAAGCGACCAGCGTGCGCAATAGGGAGAATGCCGTGGGTTGCTTGCTGCGCTCCTCTTCGGTGAATGAGCGATCCGGCAGCTTGATCTTGCCCAGCAACGAATCGCCGTTGCGTTGGGCGCTGTGCAGCCATTCTTGGCCCTGCACCGTGGTTTCAATGGCGCCCAGCAACACGCGGCCGCGGGCATTCAGCGCCGTGACGGTGAAATCGCGACCGCGCGTGGTGATCGCCAGTGGCGGATTGACGAAACCGATGTCCCAACGCGTATACCGACCGGGAAAATCATAGCCGGAGGACAGCAACACGCCGCGGTTACGATCCAGGCGATCGATCAATTGTTCAACTTCTGCCGGGCCGTCGACCACCGCGGCAGTGCGCTCCACATCGATGCCGCCCTGGGTGGTGAAACGAAGGATCTCAGATTCAACGGTGGGGAATGAAGAGTTCATGGGGTAAGTGGGGATAGGGGAGGATTAAAACGAAAAACCTAAAAACGAAAAAAGCCGTCTAGCGGGAAGCGAGACGGCCAAAATCGCAAAAAAGAAGGTGCGCAATTCTGCTAGGCCGTCCCTGCGGACCACCAACGCCAACCTTGCAGCAATTGCTTCGACACGCAGCCAAGATGCCATAATCGCGCTGGACGTCAAGCCCCCCTAATACAAGGAGCATGCAAGCGGCGCAAAAAGCCGAGCATTCAAGGCGACAGCGAGTGCGCTTCGAGTTTGCCTTGCAGCATGATGGGCACCAGCAGGCGATTGCGCTTGGCGTCGTAATTGATGTCGGCCGGCGAAGTGAGGTTGTCAGCCACTTTGACGAACGCTCCCCCGGGCGAGGTGCGGTAGACGCAGCCACAATCCCAACTGGAGATGAGAAAACTGTTGGCATCAAGGTGCACGACGCCATCGAGTTTTCCGCTGGGCGCCTTTTGGCTGGCCGCTCGCGTGCCATCGTTGTTCAAGTGGTACAGTTCGCCTGAGAACGTGACCACCCAAACGCCAGTGGCGTCGGCGCTCACGCCGTTGGGCTGGCCGAGCGAGGTGCCCGAAGCGATCGACTGAGGGTGGCCTTCGGTGTCAATACGGTAGACGGCGTCCGTACCCGAAGGGGCGAAGCCGTCCTTAATCCCTGAATCCGAAACGTACAGACTGCCATCCGGACCTGCCGAGAGATCATTGAGGAACGTAGCGTTCTCAAGAGTGACAGTGCTCTTCGGTGCGCCAGTATCCAAGTCGAAGCCGCGCACCGCATTCAGATCCGCCACGTACAGCGTGCGGCCGATGATGGCCATGCCCTTCGGGGCGTTGAGGGTCACTTGATTTTGCCCACCCTCGATGAACTTCAACTTGATCACGCGGCCGTCGGGGTACAGCTTGCTGATGAAGCCGTTGTTGTCGACGGCCAGCGGCGAGCCGTTGATGTTGCTCACCAGGTAGGTGTCGGTTGCGACGTCGTGGATCACAGATTCCGGCGCCGCTAGCCCAACGTCCGCCACTTCCACCACGCGGCTTTCACTCAGGTGCGCGGGGTCAACAATCACGGCAGTCAGCGGGGCCCGCTCTTTCGGGGATTGCTGCGGGTTCTCGGCGGGCAGCGGGGCTGCCGCACAGGCAGCGAGCAGCGCCGAGGCGAAACACACGGTGAGCGAGCGGCAAATGGCGTTCATGGGCCCCTTATACCAGGCTTCAACGCTAAGCGCGCCCGCTGAAACCAAGCTCTGCCAGGTAAATTTTTTCCAACTTCGAGGAGCTGCGCGCAAAGCGACTGCGGACGTACAGCAGTAAACCGGCGCCCATAGCCAAGAGGCGCGTGGGCAACGTGGGTCGGCGTTCGGGCACGAAACCCAATCGGCGACCCTTCTTGTAGATGCCTTCACGGGCGTGATTCAAAAACGCCTCAAGTTGACTGAGCACTGGGTGCCCGACGTAGCCACGACGAAACCGTCGCACGAGCCAAGGCAAACTGAGCAGTTGAAGCTCGACCAAGCCGTAGTACGGCCAGCGCAACCAGGGCTTTTCTTTGAGCATCAACGCTGTTTGATCCTCGCCCCAGGCGACATGCTCTTCTTCCTCACGGCAGATCACGCGCAGCTTCTTCTTGATCCCGAGGACCCGTGGATCGCTGTCGGGCAATGTCTGGAGCAACACATCTTTGAAGATATCGAGCACCAGGCCTTCCCCAACGGCGTGCTCCATCAGCACCTTGAGCGGGTAGTAGGCGTTGTGCGTTGACAGCAGGCGCACCACCCAGTGAGCGGGTGAAGGCTGCATTTCCAAAGTACGAAATATCTCAGCGAAGAGCTGCAGGTGGGAAAGCTCTTGCTTGGCCTGGCGCACGTAGAATTGTGCGGCGCGCAGCGAGCGGGCGGCGAACAACGAGCGCCCGCAGTAGACGGCCGTGGCTTCACCGTAGAGGGCCTGAGACAGGATGAAGCACACAATCTCGCGATCCTGCGGGACGTTCAGATCGAACGCGGCGCCGCCAAAATCATACCCAGGCGCATCATTCTGGGGCGCTGGAGAGGGAGCGGGAGTCGTCATGGGTCGTGCGGTCGTTGCTTGCGCTGCGTCGAGTATAGCTCTTTTCTGATCCCGGCGAGGGCTCGCGTGGGGGCGTAAAATGTGTGGCAATTTTGCGTCTTTGGCGCAGTTCGCTACCATGCGACGGATGTTGCAGCAGCCCACCGGTTTGGTGCTCTCCGGCGGCGGGGTGCGCGGCGCCTACGAGGTGGGCGTGGTACAGGGCATTGTTGAAGCGCTGGGCCTGCGCCCACAGGACCTTGCGCCGTTCCAAATTTTTAGCGGCACGTCGGTGGGGGCGATCAATGCGGCGTACCTGGCTGCGAATGCCCAACGGGGCGATCTCAATGTGGGGGAACTTGCCGCCATCTACCGTCGCTTGGATATCACGCAGCACTTGCGGGTGGGCATGCGCCGTCATCGCGCAGACACAGAAGACGGTTGGATCAGCCGCGCATTCATCGACCCAAGGCCCTTAGAGCTGCTGGTGCGTCGTTCGCTCGATTGGGATGGGCTGCATCACAACATCGGCTGTGGGCTGACCAGTGCACTGATTATTGCGGCATTCAATCTGCTCACGGGGCAGACGACCATTTTTAGTGAAACCGCGCACAGTGTCGATTTTCGTCCTTCGATGGACAGCAGAAAAGTCACGCTGCAGCTGCCGATCACGGCAGATCATGTGCTCGCTTCAGCGGCGATTCCGCTGTTGTTCCCCGCCCGCAAAGTGGGCGATGCCTACTATTGCGACGGCGGCGTCCGTTTCAATACTCCCATTTCTCCGGCGATCAGGGCGGGGGCGGAGCGCTTGGTGATCGTTTCCTTGCAGAGTGACGCCAAGGCCGAGCACAGTGCAAAGGCTCCGCCGGATCATTCCCCGAGCACGCAATTCATCGCGGGCAGGCTGCTCAATGCTTTGTTGATCGATCCGTTCCAATACGATCTCGCCGTATTGCAGCGACTCAATCGTTTGATGGAAATGTTGGAAGAGATCGTCCCCGCCGAACAGATGGAGCGCATTGAAAGTTTAATGGAGCAGCTGCGCGGCGAGCCCTACCGCAAGATGAAAACCTTGGTCATCAAGCCTTCCGAAGATTTGGGACGGCTGGCGAATGAACACCTCAGAAGGCACCTTGCGAATTGGAAGGTGGGCCCGTTCCCGCGCTACTTGCTCAAGCAAGCGGCACTAGAAGACGCGACCTGGGAGGCGGATTGGGCCGCGTACCTAATGTTTGACGGTGACTACGCGGGACGCCTGATCGAGCTGGGCCTCGGCGATGCGCGGCGTCGCGCTAGCGAGATCCAGGCCTTTTTCAGCGATCAGTCACTCAGCCAAGTAGAATGATCGGGCCAGCGTCGTGGCTGGGCCAGAGAAGGGAGAAACGGTGACCATCTTGAATTTTTGGGCGACGCAGGCGCCCGCCGGAGTCCCCGCGTAGGGCGGCAAAACCTCGGCGTGGCTCACTGCCCCCGACGGTGAGAACGTTACCTGCACCTTACCAGGGCCCGTGGTCGCACCCACGCGCCGACACAGCTTTGCCATTTCCGCGGCTCCAGAAAGGCGCGTTTTAGCCTGGGCGATATCGATGCCGTCGCTGCTCGGCTCCGCTGTTGGGGCATTTCGGGGTTCGGACGCACGCGTGGTGCCACCGCTGCGACCGGTGGGGACGCGCGTGACGGGCGAAGCCGCGTTCGACGTCTCCTCGCGACCCAACTTGGGCAGGTTGTCGAGGTTGATCACTTTTTGATCTTCATCAGAGGGCGTTGGTTCATCGTCGTCCACAACCACCACGGCCGGTTTGGGCGCGGCGGGCTTGCTGACGGCAACGACGGGCACGCTGGCACCTTGATTCGTCACGCTGGGCTCCGATGAACTCATGCGCCCGCCCAACCAGAAAGCCAGAGTAACGCACGCGATCAGTGCAGCCCCCACTTGAATGGGGCGCAGGCGCATGGGCGGTGCAGGAGGCGGCGCGCGCAGGGTCTGTGGCGAAGCTGAAATCTCTGACAGTTGCGCAGCGCCGACGCTGGGCTGGCTCCCAGGGGCGGATCCCGAGGTGGAGCTGGAAACCGTGCCCGTACCGGTGGCATAGGCACTGAGCACCGAACGATGATCCCCGGCAGTTGAATTGGTGGTGTCCTCGCGGCGCATCACAGGCTCATTGGGGATCAGTTGTGGGGGCGCATTCCTTGCCGCGCCATCCAGCTCCAACACCGAGGTACGGATCGCGTCACGGCGTTGCTCAATGCGCTCGCGCAGAACGCGCTTGAGCAACCCTGCAACGCCAGCGCGCGGCACCACCATGCGCTCGCTTACCAAGTACTGCTCCAACGCGATCTTCATGTCGTTGGCGGTCTTGTAGCGAGCGTGTTGTTCGCGCTCGAGCGCCTTGAGCACGATTTGAGCCAGCGCTTCGGGATAACCCGGCACCACTTCTAGAGGATTGGGCACACGCGCACGGCGCACCATCTCCACCGTCTGCCTCGGGTCCTCGCCTTTGAATAGACGCCGACCAGTAGTCAATTCGAACAGCACGATGCCCAGTGAAAAAATATCGCTGGTGCGCGCCAGCTTTTCGCCGCGCGTTTGCTCGGGTGACATGTAGCCAAATTTGCCGCGCACGGTGCCCGGTTCGCTGAACGCGAATTGATCCACTGCACTGGCCACGCCGAAATCCACCAGCTTCACCATCCCGTCGCGCCCCACGATGATGTTGTGTGGCGAAACGTCACAGTGCACCAAGTTCTTCAGCTCCCCATCCCAACTGCGCACTTCATGGGCGGCATGCAGGCCCGCAGCAGTATCGGCGATCACCCGTGCTGCCAGCTCGGCTGGAATCGGCTTGCGCTTGTTGGCTTCGGCGATAATGGCGTGCAGTGAATCACCCTCGATCCACTCCATGGCCATGAACAGCACGCCATCGGTTTCACCCACGTCGTCAACTTTGACCACATTGGGGTGCTCAATGCTGCCTACGGTCTGCCCCTCTTCCAGAAACATGGCGCGGAATTTCATGTTCCGTGCCAGCTCCGGCAGCATTGCTTTCACGGCCTTGAGCTGTTGCGGCTCGGAAGCGGTCGCGCGCGTGCGGGCCACCCACACACTGGCCATGCCCCCCTGGCCGATGCGCGTGAGCAGCTCGTACTTTCCCAGTATGCTGCCGCGTTTAAGCTCCACTACTAACCTTCTTCAACCTGCCCGTACCCCAACAAATACGGGCCCCCGCCCGTGCCGATCTGTCCATTAACAATAACGCTAGCTTAGATTTCTTGCCAGAGAAGTGATGACTGCTGATCGGCCCTTTTTGGCGCGGCAAATCAGCTAATAATCAATGGTCCTATGTGGGTGGGTGAACCGACAAAGGGGCCGGTGTGGGCATTCGTGTGCTATTCCGTTTGGGCACAGTGCCGTTGAGCACGGTGCTGTTAGGCACGGTGCTGTTAGGCACGGTGGCGGCGTGCCGTGCGAGGGCCAGTTTGCAACCCCAGACTTTGCAAGTGCAGACCATTGTGAGATAGGCAGCCGCACATGCACTTTGGCATCGACGATCTGTTGGCGGCAGGTGTGCTCAGTTTGATCATGCTGCGGCGCATTGAGGTCAAGGCTGCGCGCGCGCAGAGCTACCCTCACGTTCCAGTCGAGATTTTTGAGTCTTGGCGGAAAACGCTGCTCTCAGCCTATGTTCTGGGCGCCGTGAGCTGCGGGATCAAGGTTGTGATCAGTCTGCTATGGCCGCTGCTTGTGCTTCGCCTTGGGCTCGGGCAGGTCTGGTA
>DATJEQ010000053.1:0-2479 GCA_035496495.1 Polyangiaceae bacterium | reverse complement strand
ATCTGGTAGATAGAGCGTAATGGCTCCCTCCTCTCAACATTGGAGCCTCCGGAAATCCCGGGGTGATTTCGGGTCATTTCGCCATACCGGCGGATTCTTGTTGGCAGCGCTGACGTTGCGGTAACTGCGCGCAGGGAGCGGGGGGACGGTGACTGCCCTTGACGAGATCCGCGGCCGCCTTAGGTTGCTTTAAACCGCGTGAGGCAAGGTGCCCACGTGCAGTCCCCGCTGGGAGCGAAATGCCTCGGCGCGTCAGGAGAACAACATGCATCCAGCACATTTGGTCCATTGGTATCGTAGTTCGCACTGCGCTCCTTCTTGGGGGGCGAGGTCTTTTTGTGGTCCTCAGGGTGGGGGGTCGGGCGAGCACCGACACACCTCCGGGGGTGATGCAGATGGGTTCGACGATGGCGGCTCCGGGTTCGGCGTGCGGCGTCCGCTACGCTTTTTGGCGCACAAGCTCAACCTCGACGAGAAGCAAGTCGCCGAGCTGGCCCGCATTATCAACGAACTGAAGACAGAGCGCGCGCAAGCCGAGGTGGATCGCCGGCGAACTGTGGCGGCCTTGGCCGATGCAGTTGCCAGCGACGAGTATCAGGAACAGCACACGGCTCACGCCGGCATGCTGCGCGTTCAGAGCGCAGAGCGCTTGCAGAACGCCATAGCCAATGCTTTGAAACAAATCCACACCATGCTCAAGACCGAGCAACGCGAGCGTTTCGCGTATTTGATCCGCAGTGGAACAGTGAACCTGTGAGCAACGCGCCGACATCATGACGAGACACGACACTTCTGACAGCGTCCAGTACCGCGAAGCAGTTGCACTGGATGCCTATTCGCAAGCCGTCGTCGGCGTCGCCGAGGCGGTGAGTCCGTCAGTGGTGCGAGTGGAGGTCGACGGGCGCGGCGTGGGCTCGGGATTCATCGTCACTCCCGACGGTTACTTGCTCACAAACAGTCACGTGGTACACGGCTCGCGACAGCTCAAGGTCGTGCTGAACGACGGTCGCGCGTTGGTGGGGTCTCTGGTTGGTGAGGATCCGCACACGGATTTGGCGCTGCTGCGCGTGGACGCAGCGGATATCAGCGAGCGGCCTGCGCTCAAGCTTGCCGAATCGGTGACGCTGCGCGTCGGGCAATTGGTGGTGGCGATCGGTAATCCGCTCGGTTTTCACTGCACGGTCACCGCGGGAGTGGTGAGCGCGCTCGGGCGGTCGATGCGAACGCAATCCGGCCGTGTTATCGATGATGTGGTGCAGACGGATGCCGCCCTCAATCCGGGCAATTCCGGCGGACCTTTATGCAACGTCGCCGGTGAAGTTGTCGGTGTGAACACCGCGGTGATACTTCCCGCGCAGGGCATTTGCTTTGCCGTGGGATCGCGCACCGCGGCATTCGTATTGTCGCGCCTGATCAAAGACGGCCGGATCCGTCGTAGTTATTTAGGCGTAGGCGGCCAGACCGTACCGCTACTGCGTCGGGTGGCGCGCTTTCATCAGATCCCGCAGGAGTCGGGCATTTTCGTTACGTCGATCGCGCCGCAGAGCCCAGCTTCAGCCAGCGGCCTGCGCGAGGGCGACATTGTAGTGCGCTTCGGCGACACCTGGACCCAAGGCATCGCCGACTTGCAGCGTCTACTCACCGAAGACGAGGTCGGCCGCCAATCGTCCCTCACCGTCGTGCGCGGTGCTCACAAGGTCGATCTCTCCGTACGCCCCGGCGAAATGCCCGCTGCCGCATGAAGCAAAACCCGACCCTGGTTCGATTTCGATGACAGTGGATCCACGGTGAAACATTGAATCTTCAGAGGTATTTTGAAATTGAAGGGAATCGAATCAACCCGGGAGCGGGAGGCGCAGCCCAATCAATTGAACCAGAGGCTAACGGAGAGTGGCTGCGCTAAGATAGACTGGCTGCCCTAAGATGGAGTATTTCTAAGATGGTCCTAGAACAAATCTTCGATCGATCTTTCCAGATTGCCTCGCGCTGTCTTCTCTTCCTTGCAACTATCCTGTTGGTGTCTACGGCCTTCAAAGCCCATCCGCCCGTTCCGGCATGGCTTATTGAGTGCTTCTCAGCTAGTGCCCTTGCCGTACTAGTAGTGATCAAGAAGCGCGTTCTGCGTCGCACGTATCGAAGAATTCTTGGAATCGCTTGCATTGTTGGTTTGATGGGTGCCAGCTTGCGCTTGCTTGAAAACGACTATGCTGGTGCCGTTGGAGTTCTATTACTCTCAGTGGCCATTGCAGGCAGCGTCACGGCCACCATATTTAACGTTTTTGCACCACAGACACGACCCGAACCGAGCAGGGCTGAGATAGTCCACGCCGGCTGCCTCGTTGCTGGTGCAGTAGTGGCAGCCGTCCTCTGGCCCGAGACCGTGGAAACGATCCTGGGGAAATCGCTCATCATGGCGGCGGTTGCAATGGGCATCTTCGGTTTTCTAGCCTCTGCTTTTCGTTTCTCGCCTAAGATCGAC
>DATJEQ010000052.1:0-22421 GCA_035496495.1 Polyangiaceae bacterium | reverse complement strand
TCCTTCTAGCCGCTGGAACACCGCCTCCGCTTGCTTCACAAATGGAGCGTTCACGATCAGCAAGCTGTCTCGCTGCGCTTCATGGAATCCGGCTGGCACGGGCACAACAACCCCGGCTTTGGTTTGGAATTGAGCGGGCTGTGCAATGCTGGACGAGGCGAACAGAAGAACGCCCGCAAGGATCGCAAGGAGCTTCAGCACAGCACCCTAATGCAAGTACACGTGCGGCAAAGCCCCGGTCTGAAACCCAATTTCAGTAGAGACCGAGCCCGCCGTTGACTTCAATCGTCTCGCCAGCGAGGAAGCTTGCGCCCTCTGAAGCGAGGAAAACGGCAGCGCCGGCGACATCTTCCGGGGTGCCTTCGCGGCGCAGCGGAGTGCGCTCAACCGTCGCTTTGCGCGCTTCAGCGGGAGTGAAGGTGTCGTGAAAGCGCGTGGCGATCAGGCCTGGTGCAATGCCGTTCACGCGAATGCCCAAGGGCCCCACTTCTTTCGCGAGCGCGCGCGTGTAAGTGAGCATGGCGCCTTTAGTAGCCGCATAGTGGCTCGCCCCAAATCCGCCGCCGTCGTGCGCGGCAAGGGAGCTGATCAAGATGATGTTGCCTTTCTTCTTGGGCTCCATGTGGCGCAGCGCAGCGCGGCAGCACAAGAACGTCGAGGTCAGATTGACCGCAATCGCTTCGTTCCACAGCTCGAGGGGCGTTTCCACCACTCGGCTTCGCTTGAGTAGGCCGCCTGTGTTGGCGACGAAGATATCCAAATCGCCAAAGGCTTTAATCGTCTGTTGCACGATATCGTCGCAGGCCTTCTCTTCTCGCAGGTCAGCTTTGAGCGCCAGCGCCTTGCCGCCCAACGCTTTGATTTGCTCAACCGTGGGCGTCGGATCGCTGGTCATGTGAGTGATGGCTACGTTCGCCCCAAGGCGCGCGAATGCGAGGGCAATGCCTTGCCCAATTCCCATTGCCCCGCCGGTGACTAAAACTGACTTACCTGAAAAGCTCATGACTGACTCCTATTACTGCAAATCTAGTGGACCCAATGTCGGTTACTGGCGGTGAACATCACGAACTCTTCGGCCATTGACTGTGGACGAACCCTCGCTCCGGTTTATCGATGCGCTCGTAGGTGTGAGCGCCGAATGCGTCGCGCTGCGCCTGGGTGAGATTCTGAGGCAGCCGCGCCGTGCGGTAGCTATCAAAATACGCCAAACTGGCCGTGAACGCCGGCAACGGAATGCCCAAAGAAACGCCCAAATTCACGGCACGGCGCCAATTGGGTTGCGCCCCGAACAGCCGCGCTTCGAAATCCTCGTCCAGAACTAGGTTCTTCAAGCCCGAGTTGCGTTCGTACGCGCGACGGATGGCATCGAGTAAAGCGGCGCGAATGATGCAGCCACCTTTCCAAATGCGCGCCGTTTCTTTGAGGGAAATGTTCCATTGATACTTTTCGCTGCCTTTGGTGATCAGCTGCAAACCCTGAGCGTAGGAGCAAATCTTGGCCGCCAAAAGCGCGTCGTGAACCTGAGCGATCACTTCTTCACGCTCGGAAGACACGCTGGCGCTGCCTGCACCGCGCACGCGCTTTGAGGCGTTGACGCGTTCGTCTTTCATACTGGAAAGCACACGCGCATCGATAGCGGCGGTGATGGTGGGGATTGAAACTCCCAGATCCAATGCCAGCTCCGCCGTCCATTTGCCCGTGCCTTTTTGCCCCGCTTTGTCCTGCACCAAATCCACAAGCGGTTGACCCGTTTCTTGATCTTTGACGCTCAATACCTTGGCCGTGAGCTCAACCAAGAACGACGACAATGGGCCTTCATTCCAGCGCTCGAACACTTCGCCAATTGCCGGTGCGCTCATGCCCAAGCCGCGAGCAAGTAAATCGTAAGCTTCTGCAATCAGCTGCATGTCGCCGTATTCAATGCCGTTGTGCACCATCTTTACGAAATGCCCCGCGCCGTCGGGACCCACATGCGTGACGCACGGGCCAGAATCCGTCTTTGCGGCAATGGCTTCCAACACCGGTTGCAAGCGTTGCCAGGCGGCCACTTCGCCGCCGGGCATCAGTGAGGGGCCATGCCGCGCGCCCTCTTCGCCACCAGAGACTCCCATTCCAACGAAATTGATGCCCAACTGCTTCAGATCGCGCTCGCGCCGTTGGGTTTCCGCAAAATGCGTGTTGCCACCGTCGATGACGATGTCGCCCGGCTCAAGCAGGGGGCGCAGCTGGCTCAGCACTTCGTCAACCGGTTTACCGGCCATGATCATCATCAACAATCGACGTGGGCGCTCGAGGCTGTGCACCAATTCCGCAAGGGTGCTCGCGCCGCGCAGCGTGCGGCCAGGGTTGTCGGCTAGAAATTTCTGCGTCGCGGGTTGTTCGAGATTCCACGCGGCAACTGAAAACCCATGGTCGTTGATGTTGAGCGCAAGGTTGCGCCCCATCACGGCCAGGCCAATTACTCCGAAGTCACTTTTCTCGCTCATCTTGGGATTTCCTAAACACAACGCTGCTTTAGGGTCGCCCGCCTTCGACTGCAACGCGAGGCGCTAGCCTCCCGCGGGAAAGGCGGCCGCGTCAAGGCGCAGCAGAGCCCTATGCCCCAATACTGCTGGGCCCATACTACTGAACGTCGGGGTGGGTCTTAGAAATGCGTGGTGAGTTCAACGCTGCTGGCGCCGACGCGCAGGGCAGTTCGCGGCGTTGGGGCACTCGCCGTCTGGGTCGTGCCTTTGCCGTCGCTCAGAATCAGGTAGCCTCCCGCGGCAACGCCCACAATCCCGACGCCTACGCCAAAAAGCGCGACCGTTTCCCTGCGGCGGGTGGAATCCGCATCGTCTGTCACGGAAAGTGGACAGCTCGTGTTGCCGCAGCGATCGGCAATGCGCGCCACCTTGCCCTGGCTGATCAACAACACCACGGTACTGACCACGAGCCCCACGCCGCCCGCCCCTGCAACCACATAGCCAACGGTGCGTTTAGAGCTGTGCGTTGGCACAGCGGGTGGCGCAACCGGAGCCGGGGGCGGCGGCGGGGACGGCTTGGGCAAATCCAGGCTGATCTGCTTGTTGTCGCCCGCGGCGAGATCCAGCGATTGCTCGCCCACTTGATCACTCGCCTTGAGTTGGAACACCGCCTTACCGGGCGGCAGGGCCAACGGTTTTCCCCATTGCGTGGCGGGGATGGGATTGCCATTCAGCGTCAGGGCCACGGGAACGGTGACGCTCACCATTGCAAGTTTGGGCTCAAGCTCGCTCAGCTCCTTTTGAGCCGCGTCCGCCGTCGTCTGGTACTTCGGGTTGCTGCGTGCAAGCGCCGTAGCCAGCTCAATGACCTGCACCAACTCCGCATGCGCCTCGCTCAGTCTATCCAAATGCACCAGCGCGCGCGCGATCATCAACTGCGAATTGGGGCTGGCGACGATTTCGAATGATTTGCGGAATTGATCCAGCGCTTCACTGGCCTTGTTTTCGTCAAAGGCCTTCATGCCGTCGTGGTAGGCGGCCGTGGCGTCTTTTTTTTGGTCCGCGGTCGCAAGCTCAACATTGACGCCCTGAGCGATCGCTTGGCCCGCGATCGAAAGCGCCAGACACAATGCCCCTGCTGCGAATGGTATTTTCAGTCCGTTCATGTTGCCCCGTTAAATGCCGTCTGGAACGAATTTCTTGGCTTGCTTCTTCTGTGGCGCGCGCGCCGCTTTGGGTGCGCTCGTGGTCGATTGCGAGTTAGCTGTAGCGACAGCTGACGCCGTTGCTGAAGCCGACGGGTTAAGGAGTGCCGGGTTAGGGAGTGCCGGATTAGAGAGTGCCGGTACGGGTGCCGCAGGCGGCGGCGCTGCAACGGGGCTTCTGTGAACTGCCACCGGCTGGGGCGTTGTCTGAAGCGGCTCGGTGTTGGAACTGCCCAGGCCCCCGATCACCAACCAACACAGCAATGTCAAAAGCAACACGCTGATGGAGCCGAACAAAATAGTAAGGCGACGGTAACGCCGCACCTCTTCAGACAACGCGGTCAATCGCGAATCGACCAACGGGGGATCCGACGTGGCAGCCTGTTTGCGCGGCTCAACCGCCTGTGACGGCTCTTCTTGCGGCTTGCTCGCTAGCGCGGACGAAATCACTGTGCTGGGAACGGCAGTGCCAATCAAATCGGCAATGCCCGCGGTTCCCCGCGCGCTGGTGCTCGGCGCGTCGTTCACGATCACCCCAGTGGGCACGGTGACCGGTGGCGGTTTACCGATCACAGGTTGCGGCGGCGGGGCGACGCCTATCAGCGTGCTCATCACTTTGCGGTGGGTGCCCGATTGCATGTCTTCGCGCTTCACCGCTTCGGAAACGCCGCTGAGTAGCTCATCCACACCGGCGGCGCTGTCGGGCCCTTGCGCTCGGGTGTTCTTGGCTTGCTGTGCCTCGGCTTTCGCCACAACAGCCGATGGCATCGGGGGCACGACTTTGGGGGCCACAAATTGCTGCATCGTCGCTGCCATCGGGGGCTTCGCTGGCGCCGCCACAAAGGCGGCAATCGCAGCGCGCGAGCTTGAACGCGGTGCGCGCGCATCGCCGACTTTCTGACTCAGTAGCGGCCCGGCGTGCGACCCCAATTTGCGCGATCTCACTTCGAGTTGTTTGGATGCCAGCGCCATCACTAAAGCGCCCACTTCGGCACGTGGCGCCGGCTGGGGCAGCAGGGAACAAAAGTCATCCAAGAGAGCGCGCGGCGTCGGTATCCGCTTTTTTGGATCGGCAACGATCGCGCGATCCAAGACGTCGAGCAACTTCCCTTCAATTCCGTGACCCGGCCTCAACCAGCCGTTGATCTGCGGGAGATTCCCTTCCAGAATTTTTTTCTCGATCACATTTGCCGCCCCCAAGAACAAGCGACGGCCCGCGAGTAACTCTGCCGCCATCACTGCCAGGGCAAACACATCCGTGCGTTCGGAAGTCACCTCGCCGCGCAGTTGCTCTGGCGCACAGTAACCCACGCGCCCTGCATTCAGGCGCAACAGTGTGTTGGCGCTGATCGCGCCGCCGATCATGAAATCGATCAAACGCGCGTTGCCATCGCTACCCACCAGAATGCTCTCCGGTGTAACCCCGCCGTGAAAGGGGCTTGCCCCCAAGCCGGCTGCACCGGTGTCCACAGCGCTGAGCCCCTCAACCACATCCAACAAGATTCTGGCAATTATCTGGGGGCTAATTGGCGCCTTCTTCACCGTGCTCATGAGCAGCAGCGCCTGCAATACTTCTGCCTCTACGTAGTCGTGCGCGAGCGCAAAAGCGCCGTTTGCGAACACGACCTCGGCGACATTGAGCAAGTGGGGGTGGTTCAACTCCAGAGAATCCCAAGCCGCCTCCGTGATCTGCGCCCCTTGCGCCTCGCTCAAGCCGCCGGGCAGCTCAATTCTCCTGACCAGTGCGGGCAGATCGTTCGCTTCGCCTGAAATCCCGCGCGCCGCCCAGAGCGAGCCCAAGTACCCCTGATGCACCAAGTGCAGCAGCTTGTAGTGGCCCAATGTCTCCGACGTGTTCACGAACGGTTGCCTCGTGATGTGAGTAAAATCCGCAGCCTGCCGCATTGCACAATAGCCTGATGCCACTCGGGCCGGGCGCGCTTTGCACCATTTGTAATAACTAGTTAATTAAGAAAGAGCGTTAACGCCTGTTTAGTGTACACTCCGGCCCGCTTTTTCAGCCTTGGTGACCAGACCAAAGCCGACGGCCACTGAGGCCTTTCCTCGCGTGCATTCACCCGCCTTTTTGCCCACTTCACCTACGCTTCGCTGGAAGTCGGGCTTGCTGCTGTGCGCACTGTTGGGCACCGAGCACGCTGCTTATGCTCAGGGGCCGGCAACGGATTCAAGCCCGAGCTCCCAATCCGTAAACCCGCAGCCTGCAGCAGCACAGCCTGCGAATCAGCAGGCCATTGCTGAGAACTTGTTCGACAGAGCTCGCGAGCTGATGAAAAGTGAGGATTACGGCGAAGCTTGCGCCGCGTTCGCAGAAAGTGAGCGGCTCGATCCCGCGCTGGGCACTTTGTTGAACCTCGCTGTGTGTCACGAGCGACAGGGAAAACTTGCCAGCGCCTGGGTTGAGTTCCGTGCCGCCGCAAGTCAGGCGCGTCATGAGAATCAGACCGATCGCGCCACTTACGCCGATGAAAAAGCCGCCACACTTGAGCCCCAAGTGCCCAAGCTAACATTGGACATTGCCGAACGAGCACGAGCGCAGGGCGACCTTCAGATTATTCTTGATGATGCCGTGCTCGGGCGCCCCGCCTGGGACAGCCCTATTCCGCTCGATCCTGGCCCGCACCACTTGAGCGCACGCGCCAAGGGTTACCAAGCCTGGCAAATGGAGTTCGCATTACAAAGCGGCGAATTAGCCCGCGCTATTGACGTGCCTGAATTGCAAGAAGAACCCCACCTACAACCCAAACCCATCCCCGCGCGGCCCCCGCAAGATCGTCCCACGCAGGGGGTTTCAACCACCCAATGGGTGGGCATTGGGCTAACCGGCGCGGGCGTAGTTGGGCTTGGGGCTATGACCTACTTTGGGCTCACTGCGTTGAGTCACAAAAAAGCGCGCGATGATTATTGCGATGCACAGAATCTGTGCTCCTCACGGGGCGTCACGCTCGACGAGCGGGCGCGCAATGCCGCCACGGCAGCCAACATCACGGGAGCTGTGGGCGTTGGGCTCCTAGGGGCAGGAGTGACGGTATTGTTGCTTACTCCGAGCGCAAGAAACTCTCCCGGCTCCGTGCAGGCAGCTGTGCGCGAAACGGGCTCCCAGCACGAGTTGTGGCTTTCGGGAACATTTTGATGGACCGCGCGGCGTCTGCGTCATCGTGGCTCCCGCGTGGCGCGGGCGGCTTGGCCGCGTTGGTCATCGTGGCCACCGCGTGTCAAAATCTGATTGATCTGGGACCAAGAGCCCGCGACAAGAACGCAACGACCATCAGCGCTTGCGGCTTTGGTCAAGGCTCCACGTCGCAAGCTTGTGTCAGTTGCCTGGAGCAACACTGTTGCAGTCAGAACTTGGCCTGCTCCGAGGATCCACAATGCGCGCGCCAAAAAGTGGCGCTCACCGAATGCGTCTATGACGTGCCCTGTATTCAGGACGTATTGGCGGATGCTGGCACAGGCTCAAAAGTGCGCAAATTCAGCAGCTGTGCCACGGGGTGCACCGTGCAGTGCTACCCGACAGATGAATGCCTGCGGCTCGCTCAATGCTGCCAACAACTGAGTTCCCTCGAGCGCAGTGGCTGCGCCGACTTGGTCGACAGTGAAGATCAAACCCGCTGCAAGGAAGCACGCACCGCGACGTTCTGTCCGCCTTGATCAATGCCGCTCTTTGAGCAGCGCATCTTCACTGGGCGGCGCTTTCTTGGGCACCACGGGTCGTCTGTGCGGATGCACCCGCACCACAGGCACCCAAGGCGCTGGGCTGGTTGTTTGCGTTCCAGGCGGTGGGGTTGCGGGCGCGTTGGCTTGTGAAAGTGAGTCAGAGGGCGCACCTGCGGAGGAGGCGCCCTTTGACCCCACAACCGGCTGTGTCGGCTTCTGGCTCCACTGCCACACCCTGCGCACGGCCAACCCAACGGCAATGACGGCTAGTAACGACAAGAGCACGCCCATCATCCCCAAACGCTTGCCAAAAGGTGGCGCCATTGAGCGTGTCACTGCGTCGTGTGTCTGCCGTGTGGGCGGCTGAGACACAGGGGCAATGGGCTGGGTATCCGTCTGGCTGGGGCTCGGTGAATCCGGCCCAGCGAATAACGCCAAGCGGAATTCATCAGAGAGCTGTCTGGCGGATTGAAACCGCTTGTTCGGATCTTTGTCGAGTGCCTTCTTGGCCCAAGTCTCGAGTGATGGCGGATAGCGATCGATCCCCGTGAGATCCGGATCGTCACGACAGATCTTGGTTAACGTTTCGGCGCTGTCGGCCCCACGAAAGACCCAGCGCCCCGTCAAGCACGCCATGATGATCACCGCAAGCGACCACAGATCCGAACGGTGATCGATCTCCCGACCCCCAAACGCTTGCTCTGGGCTCATATAAAGCGGGCTGCCCATCAGTTCGCGCGTGTCGGTCGCTTCGATGTCCAGCGCGCTGTTCTGCCCAGTGTACTTGACGATGCCGAAATCCAACATTTTGACCAATAGCTCATCGCCGTTGTCCACCAAGAAAATATTTGCTGGTTTGAGATCCCGATGAATCAACCCGACTTCATGTGCCTTGCCCAGCCCGCGCGCAAGTTGGCTCACTAAGCTGTCGACCAATTCTGGCTTTAGCTTCGGCCCTGCCTTCAGTCGATGATCCAGCGTTTCGCCGATCAGTCGCTCCATGACGATATAGGGCTGGTCGCCCTCGACGCCGTAGTCGAACACCTTGACCACATGCGGGCTGTTGACCGCTACTGTCGCGCGCGCCTCAGCGAAGAGCCGCTGACGCGTCATCGGATCATCAATGCCTTTGCGGATCACTTTGACCGCGACTTCGGAGTCCAATGCTTCGTGCCGCGCGAGCCACACCGTGCCCATCGCGCCCTCCCCCAAAGGACTGATCAGGCGGTACTTGCCCCCGAGCACGCCATTCGCCTCCACAGTATGTAGTGCTAACGGCTTGTTTCGGTTTCAGCCATAGCCCTCGCTCAACAACCCCTGCGAATTTGATGATACCTATCTGTATTCATTGAGTTTTGTTTTGGGGGTAACGGCGCTGCGTTTCTCGTTCGCGTGCGGACACAAAGGCCTACATCGTCCTTCAACTCAGCCCACATGGACGCTGATCCAGCCGTGGCTGTGCTAACTCGGCGCGACGATGGACGACCTTGATTGGATGCGCGTTGCGTTGGAAGAAGCAGCATTGGCGCCCGCCCACGGCGATATTCCCGTGGGCGCTGTGCTCGTGTCGCACTCCGGCGAGGAGCTGGCCCGCGCCCACAATGAGCGCGAACTTTCCGCCGACCCCACCGCGCACGCCGAAGTGCTGGCGCTGCGCGCCGCATCCGCCAAACAAGGCCATTGGCGCTTCAATGACGCAACGCTGTACGTGACGCTGGAGCCGTGCCTGATGTGCGCCGGCGCCTTGGTCAACGCCCGCATCGGTCGCCTGGTGTACGGCGCCCGCGATCCCAAAGCCGGCGCCATCGAAAGCCTCTTCGAACTCGCGAACGACACCCGCCTGAACCACCGTTACGCAGTGACCCAAGGCCTCCTCGCCGAACCGTGCGCCGCACTGTTACAAGATTTCTTCCGAACACTGCGCGCACAGGGTCAAAAGTAATCGCTCGCTGCTAACCGTCGGCTCGGCTCTTCGCGCCGGCGAGACGCAGGATCTTTTTTAAGTGCGCGGCGCTCACGGGTTGTACCGACAGGCGCATGCCGCGTTTGACGAGCAGCATGTCGTCAAAGAAGGGATCGGCTTTGACTTCGGCGAGCGTGAGCAGGCGCGAGAATTTCTCGACGAATTCCACATCGACTCGATCCCAACGCGGCTTGTCCTTTGGGGACTTCGCGTCGTAGTATTCGCTTTTGGGGTCGAACTGCGTCGCGTCGGGATAGGCTTCGCGATGAATGCGCATCAGGCCGGCTATGCCAGGTGGATCGCAGCTGGAGTGGTGGAACAACGCTAAATCGCCCTGCTTCATGGCGCGCAGGTGATTGCGGGCTTGGAAATTACGCACGCCTTCCCAGGTGCCCACTTTCTGCCCAGCGAGTGTGTCGATGGAATACACCTCCGGCTCGCTCTTCATCAGCCAATATTGGGGCGCGTTCTTGGCCATGGCTCAGTGTTGCTCGGTCTGCTCAGTGCTTGGCAGGGCGCTCTTCGAAAGTCGCTGACAGCTTGACCTGAATTCCGCCCCGCAACACCTCGATCATCACTGTCTGACCCGGCTTGGAGGAGTTGAGCACATACATCAAGTCATGCACATCGTTGATGTCGGTCTTTCCAATGCGCAGCAGCACGTCGTCGCGCAGCATGCCCGCCTTATCCGCCGCACTGCCAGGGCGCACACCCGAAAGCAATACGCCTTTGCCGCTCTTTGGTCCGGCGTAATCCGGGATAGTACCCAATGAGGCATTGAACGAACGCACATCGCCGCCTTGCGGATTGTCCGCGATCACTTTTTGGTAGCTGAGCTTGGCGCTCATTTGCTCCAGCTTGCCAGTCACTCCGGTGACAATGCTGGCAACCTGGGACGCCCCCACGGCATTGATGCGATCAGCGGTATCACTCGGTTTGTGGTAGTCGTCGTGAGTGCCGGTGAAGAAGAACAACACCGGAATCCCCGCCGAATAAAATGATGTCTGGTCGCTCGGGCCGTAGCCATCGCCGCCGAGTGAACACTGCACACGCGCCTCTTTGCACAGCGGAGACACCACCGATTCCCACTCGCTCGCCGTTTTCACTCCCAGCACAGTGAGTTTGTTGTCACGCAAGCGGCCCACCATATCCAGATTGAGCATCGCGTAAATCTGCTTGATATCAAGCCCCGCCGGTGGCTCGTGCACCAAGTGCGACGAACCGAGCACCCCGCTTTCTTCCGCCGAGAAACCCATGAAGATCACATCGCGCGCGCGATCCTTCGCCTCCGACAGCGTACGCGCGATCTCCAACACTGAGGCCACACCCGACGCGTTATCGTCCGCCCCCGGGTGCGGTGCAGTCACATCGGGCGCGCGCGAGTAGCTGCCCCCCATGCCCAGGTGATCGTAATGCGCTCCGATCACGATCGCGCCGGGAAGCACTTGATTCGCGGGCGCGTTGGCCGGCAGCCTCGCAACCACGTTGAACGCGGGCTGTTTTTCAAAAGTGAGCGCGACACTGAGATTCGCGCGGACCGCGTGCCTCTGACTCAACTCCGCCAAGACAGGGGCGAACGCTTCCCGCTTTGCGATCACCGATACAATCCCCGCGTCACCGTAAGCGTCGCGCATCAAACTGGGGAAGCGCGCTTCGCTGGGCGGTTGCCAATCTTTGACGTCCTTCGGCGGCAAGGGCGCATCCACGACGATCATGCCCAATGCGCCGTGTTCGTGCGCGATGAAAGCTTTGTAGCGCAGATCGCCGAATCGATTTTGCAGTTTCGGATTCTGGAATTTCTCGTCGTCAGGAACGAAGCGACGCACCACCACGATCTTCCCTTTGACGTTCAGGCCTTTGTAATCATCGACGCCCAAGTCAGCATCGACAATCCCGAAACCCGCGAGCACCAAGGAACCCGAAACCGACCGTTGAGCTGAGAAAACCAGGGGTTGGAAATCACCCGCCTTGAGATCTTGTTTCCCAACTTTGAGCTGCGTGCCCGCGGCAACCGTGGCCTTCGTCTCCACGTCGAAAGCCTGGCGATAGGAATTGCCCACGGGTTGTAGGCCCAGCATTTTGAAGCGCTCTTCAATGAAAGCCCCTGCGGCGGCGAGCCCCGCGGTTCCCAAGCCGCGGCCCTCCCGCGCCGGATCCGCCAGCCAACGAATATCAGAAGCGATGCGATCGGCGGCGGTTGCTGCAACGGGCAGTCGACTGGGTTCTTGCCAATGCGCGAGGAACACATTGGTGTCGTGGGCGCCTTTCGCTGTGGCGCGATTAGAAGAGAACGCCAACGTCTTTCCATCCGGTGAAAACATGGGGAAGCCGTCGAATCCGGGAGCATAGGTGATGCGCTCCAGATCCGTTCCGTCGACGTTGACGGCCCAAATGTCGAACTCACGACCCTGCGGATCGCCGTAGTTGCTGGCGAACACGATGCGCTTGCCCGAAGGGTGCCAGTACGGCGCGAAGCTCGCGGCGTTCAAATACGTGATCTGTGTGGGCTCGGTGCCATCCGCATTGGCGACGTACAATTCGAGCTTGGTGGGGCGCACCAAATTCTGACTCAGCAGATTTCTAAAATCCTCCAAGTCCTTGCCCTCGGGTCGCGAGGCCCTCCACACGATCTTGCTGCAATCTTGATTGAAGAACGCACCCCCGTCGTAGCCCGGCGTGTTGGTCAAACGCTTGACGTTCCTACCGTCCGCGTCCATCCGATATAGATCGATGTCGCCGTCGCGCACCGAAGTGAACACGATGGAGCCGTCTTTGCTGCACACCGTCGCTTCCGCGTCGTAGCCCGGCACATCAGTCAGCTGCACTGGGTTTGAGCCATCGGCATTGGCGCGGAAGATGTCGTAACTGGGATACAGCGCCCACACGTAACCCTGACTGTGATCTGGCTTTGGCGGGCAGGCAGCGCCACCCAAGTGTGTTGAGGCGTAAATGATCTGCTGATCACCCGGCAGGAAATAGGAACAGGTTGTGGCGCCTTTGCCGGTTGAAACCAGGATCGGCGCCGTGGGCGGCTCGGTCAACGGCATGCGGTAGATCTGATCGCAGCCTTCCCCACCGTGGCCGGATGCACCCGCTGCGTCGGTGGCGTGAGCTTGAAAAATCAATTGAGAGCCGTCGAACGACCAATACGCCTCGGCATTCTCGCCGCCGTAAGTCAGCTGCGTCAGATCGGCAAAATGCTTCTCCTCGCTTGTGATGAGCTCGTTGTGCAGATTGGAACGCCCCTGCACTTTCGGCTGCGGCGCGGGAACATTGCCCCCGCAAGCGCTCAGCAGCGCAACCACTCCCAATAACCCCAGCGCGCCCCGTATCTTCATGGGCCTGGGTATGCTGCGAAATCAAAGCGCAATCAACCGGTCATGTGGCAGGAATTCGCTTTACTAACAGCCCTTTCGACGCCCGCGGAAGCAAAGCCCCAATGCGGCTGTTAACGCACAGGAAATCATCCCAACGCCGAATGGTTGTGGTGCTGGGGTTGGTGCAAAGTTACATGAAGCCCGCGCCTTGCCTGCAGCAGTCGCCTGTGAGCCGTGCACGTCGAGCTGCCCCGTGGTCTCTAGATGAAGGCCTTGCACGCCGCGCTTCACCAGCGCCTCAGTACAGCTAGGGATCTGGGAGCCGGAGAGCACATATTCCCCATCGCAGAAGAGCGAACCGTCACCAGTGCACGATGCCTGGCAATCCGCTTGAAATTGATATTCGCAGCTTTCGAACTGCTGCTGTTGGCAGGTGGTTTGGCACTCCATATTCGCCTGCGCCTTGCATGAGCCCCCACAGCACTCGATGCAATGCTGGTAACAGGAGCCTTCGACCAGCGGCTTGCACTTGATGTCACATTCGTTGTCGCAGTTCGCTTCACACGAGGCGTGGCATTGTTCAATGTTGTCGCTGAGCTCACAGTCGAAGTCACAATTCTTCGCACATTCACCAAAACAATTGTGACTGCAGATGACATTCACCCCCAAATCGCATTGACTGGAGCACTGCTCGGTGCAGCTGTCGGTGCAGGTGGGGGTTGCGTCCAACGTGCATTGCTGCTGACACACGGTGGTCAGCTTCGTGGCGCAGGCTTTCTTGTAAACGCCTAGCTCATTGCAGCTGGCGCTGCAGCTGAGGTCGCCCTGAAGCTCACACTGACTCACATCTTCCAAGCGCAGATCGTTGCACTCTGCAATGCCAGCCTGCGCGGGCAGCGTGAATAACCCCGTTGCTAAAGCAACATGCGCGCAGCGAAATCGATTAAGAAAATGTCGCACCATCTTGCGGCCCTCCTGGATTGCGGTGCAGCGCAAGGCGCGTGCCGTGATCGGTGAGGACTGCGATCGCGCGATATTGCGCGGCTCAATTCAAGAACCACTGAGAGATCGATCGGCGCGCTGCTGACTTCGCTGACAGGGGGCGATGCGAAAATTTCACACCGGGCTGCGCCAGCGAGTGCAGTCGCGCTCGTTGGTTTCGTGCAGTGCTGCTGCACAACACCAATGCTGCTCCTATGCACAGTTGGACGGAAGGCAAAGGACAACGAATTCCGGCTGCATTTGTGATCAGCGCGTGCCCAACGGGACACAACTTGCGTGCACCTATGTCAGGCGGGTGCGTTTCAACAGATTTTTTCGTGGCGCGAATTTGCCTCTTTAACTAGAATTCGCTCTTCTCAAGAAGCCACCTCGCATCCCGGGAGCAGTACCTTGAATAAGTCATTTAAAACACTCACTATTTTGGCATCTTTTGGCGCGCTGGTTGCGTGCGGTTCGTCGAGCAAGTCCGGCGACAACACCGCAGCGGGCGGCGACACCACCGGCGGCACAGGCGGTACTGCAACCGGCGGAACTGTGGCGACCGGCGGAACTGTGGCCGGCGGAACCGGCGGGATGGCCACCGGTGGAACTCCAGCCGGCGGAACGCCGGCCGGCGGAACCGGCGGCGCAACAGGCGGAACGGGTGGCGCAACGGGCGGAACGGGTGGAACCCCAACGGGTGGAACCGGCGGCACGCCCCCTGCGTTCTGCACAACTCAGACAGCAAAGACGCTGCCTTTCCAGATCATCACGGGGGCGGCGTATGTTCCCAGTGGTTGGTTCCCAGCGACGGGGCCGGCGGACATGACAGCACTTCCCGCGTGCACCAATGCGCCCGTGTCGGTCGATGCCGGCGTAGGTCCAGCCGATGCAAGCGTGCCTATGGTTGACGCGGGCGATGCAGGAGCGGCAGACGCAGGTGACGCAGGCGCGGCGGACGCGGGCGGCAGCGTGACGGTTCCGACCTTCACGACCTGCCTCGGCATTCGTTACCTGCAATCAGATCCCGCAAATGCCTTCGCGGGAATCAACTGGGTACCGAACACGGGCGGAGTCAATTCGTGCTTCACAGGCGTCACGGCAATCGAATTCTGGGCAGCGGGCACCGTAGGTGCAAAGGTCAACTTCTCGACCGTCGGCGGCATGCAAACCATCACGCTGACCGCTGAGTGGAAGAAGTACCGCATCCCTGTGGTTGGCATCTCGGCCACCGACGGCGTTCCAATAGCGTTCACCGTGGGCTTCGACGGTGCCGGCGTAACTGGGCCTGGTCCGGTAAGGCTGTACTACGCCGATCCGACTTTCGTTGGTAACTGACCAACGCAGGTCGCTGTCGATGCGCCCCCGCGAGGGGGCGCGTCTGTTTTGTGCCGAGAAAACCTCCTATTCGGGACGCGCCGGCGCCCCCAAGAAGCGCCATGCTAAGCTCTTGATCGATGTTCGACTTTGATACCGGCTCCCTGATCGCGTCGATTGTGGTCTCGTCGATCGGTTTCGTTTTCTTCTCGTACGGGAAGAAGTTGAAACGAATGCCCCAGCTGGTGCTTGGTTTAGTGCTGATGGTCTACCCGTATTTCATCACGAACATGATCGCGATGTTCGCCGTGGCCGCGGTGTTGATCGGCGGTTTTTGGTACGCCCTGAAACAGGGAATTATCTATTAGGGGGCGATTCGTGAATCGCCCCCTACCAGCGCCCCTGCGGATTACGGGTTACAACCGATACGATCCGGACCGATCGCCAGATCGTCGATCCAATAATCCGTCGGCGTGACAACGCCCTGGTAGAACCAGGCGCCCGTTTCGATCATCGTGAAATTCGTGCCCTTCACCATCGCGGGCGGCGTGGGTTTGTCGGTGCCAGAATTATCGAATGTGAATTCGGTCGGCCAATTGAGTTCGGTGCCGTTGAGCCATACGCGGGGATCAGCCGCCACTGTTGCATTGCCGTTTTGCGCGTCGAATAACCATTCCACGCAAGTCCAAGCATTGACAACGAACGGCGTGTCAGACTTTTTCACCCATTCCGGAAACCCGGGGGGCTCCGGTGTGTGCCAGATGCTCATATAATTCTGCTGGTAGGCCGCCACTTCGTACCAGTCGAGCGCCGTCCACGAGGTGTCAGCCGACACGGGATAGCGGGCATTGAAGAACCCGGCGTGCGACACGGGCGCCTCCGGTGACGTGTACACGAACGCGCGGCCCCACATCACAGGGCCAAAATTAGGTGGCAAGGTGTACTGCATGCTGCGCTTGGGCCCGCCATCCATCCCAGCGACGGTGCCGCCGGTCAGGCCCGCCATGTGCAGCGAATACATGCCGTTCTTCGGCTTGCTCATGTCGACTGCAATGCTGCCGCTGTAATCCGCCGTGCGCAGCGTCATCGACCAGCCTTGGGGAATCGCTCCGCCCTCGAAATCCCAACACAGCGCAGCGCCGGCACACCCAACACCCGTTGAACCCCCAGCGCCATCGCCACCTGCTCCCGCGTTGCCGCCGGTGCCCGCTGCTGATGATCCGCCCGATCCTCCGCCGCCTACAACCGGAGTGCCGCCACTTCCACCCGTTGAGCCACCAACTCCACCGCCGCCCGTCGTGGTACCGCCACCACCGACAGTGGTCATCATGCCCCCAGTGCTACCGCCCACTGAGGTCATGGTGCCCCCGCTGCCACCGGTCCCTGCGCTAACCCCCACTGAGCCGCCGCTTGAGGGAGCGCCGCCCAATTGCCCCGCCACGCCGCCTTGGCCAGAGTTCGTTTTCGTGCCCGATCCGCTGCTGCACGCGAGCGCAACTGCAATCATTGAGGCAACAGCGCACGACCCAACTTTGATGGCTCTCATGGCAAAGCTCCAAAGAAAAAATGGCGACCTTCCACACGGTCGCATTCACGCCGTTATAGCCGTGCTGTGCAGTCGGTCAACAGCCTGGTGTTAGCCTTTTGCACAGCGAGGACTAAATCAGAGGTAGGTGACAGTGTGCGGCGCGCCAGTGGGCCGCGCATTAGCGCTCGCTCATCGCTTGAATGATGTTGCCTAAAAGGCGCCCACCCAGTGCGCGAAACGACGCAATGTTTTCTTGGGTATCCGCCCGAATGCGCGCGGCCCCTTGGCTGCCGTTGGCTTGCTCGACGTATGGGAGATCTTCTTGCAGAAAATCCTCGATCTGGGCGGCATCCAATTCACAGTGGAACTGCAATCCGAACAGCCGTCGACCCAATTGAAACCCTTGGTTGCACAAGTCACTGGAAGCCAAGAGTCGCGCGCCTGGCGGCAACGCAAATTGATCGCCGTGCCAATGCACAACTACGGCTCTGTCTGGAATTCCATCAAGCACCGCTTCATTACCCGCGCGGTGGAAGGCGATGGGCCCCCAACCGACTTCATACAGCCGCCGGCCACCCGCACCTTTCATCGGGTGTACGGCCGCGCCGGCCGCGTGCGCCAGTAGCTGAGCGCCTAGGCACACGCCCAGCACCGGGGCATCTTTGGCAACGCGCTGTTTCAACAGTGCAACCTCCGCCTCCAAATAATCGAACCCGGGCGCGCCCAGATCGCCGACTCCCATTGAACCGCCCATGACGATCAGCAGATCGGTGTCCGCAATGTTGCTGGGCAGATCAGAGCGCTGCTTCAGCGTGTGAGCGGAAAGCGAATAGCCCAACTCCGTGAGCAAGTCCGCAATGCGGCCAGCTCCTTCAACTTCGGCGTGCTGCACGATGACCGCGCGTTTCATTGGATCTTCCTATCATATTTGCTGGGGCGTCTCACCCGCGCTATCGCACTGCCATGCTCACAATTCGTCCGGCAGCTGAACGAGGCCACGCCAATCACGGTTGGCTCGATTCCCACCACTCTTTCTCGTTTGCCGATTACTACGACCCCAAGCACATGGGCTTTCGCTCATTGCGTGTGATCAATGAAGATCGGGTTCAGCCGGCTCGTGGCTTTGGCACGCACGGCCACCGAGACATGGAAATCATCAGCTACGTGTTGAGCGGCGCGCTGCAACACAAAGATTCAATGGGCAACGGCTCTGTGATCAAACCGGGGGATGTGCAGCT
The DNA here is from genome assembly GCA_035496495.1 of Polyangiaceae bacterium. Taxonomy (GTDB): domain Bacteria; phylum Myxococcota_A; class Polyangia; order Polyangiales; family Polyangiaceae; genus SZUA-265. Next base: position 4,732 of record DATJEQ010000052.1, on the reverse strand, counting down.
GATGAGCGCGGGCACTGGTGTGACGCACAGTGAGTTCAACGGATCACAGAATGAGCTGGTTCATTTCATGCAGATCTGGATTGTGCCCGATGCGCCCGGTGGAACGCCTGGCTATCAAGAAAAACATTTCACTGAGGCAGATCGGCACAATAAGCTGTGTCTGGTGGCGGCGCCCCAAGGCGCGGGCGGGGCGCTACACATCAAACAGAATGTGTTCGTGTACGCCAGCCTATTGGACGCGGGCGCAACCGTGAACCACACCTTGGCCCCTGGGCGAAACGCGTGGCTGCAGCTTGCTCGGGGAAGTATGCAGGTTAATGGCGTAGCCATGAATGCGGGTGACGGCTTGGCCGTCAGCAGCGAAGCCGTCCTCACGCTGCTTGCCGGCAGCGACTCTGAATTCTTGCTGTTCGATTTGAACTGAAGCCCAGCGCGCCTCGTCTAATCGCCGCGAGTCGACAGGTGTTCTGCCGTTCAGCATTGTCTGCTGCGCGGCTGTAATTGTTTTCTAGACTTATATATATGATGCCTGATCTGCTTGCACGCATAAACGCGTTAAGACAAAAAACACTCCCTCCTTTTTCGAGGCGAACTTCCAGCGGAGAACACAAGATTATGAAACTAACTCAACTGACCCTTCTTATCGGCACCCTGGCGCTCGCCGCCGGTTGCACCAGCAGCAGCAGCAGTGGCGGTGGCACCAACACCAACCACCACACCAATGGTGACGCTTCAACGACCACCGGTGGGGATGCCTCAACGACAACCGGCGGCGATGCTGCGGTTGCTCCCGGCCCGGCAACGACCAGCAAGCGTATCACGGCAGCCGCTGGCGGCACCGTGGCGCTCAGCGACGGCGCAGGAGTTTCAATTCCCGCCGGCGCCTTGAACGCCGATACCACGGTTACCATCAGCTCTGCGCAGCCGGTCGCCAGCTTGCCGGATCGCACCACCGTACACGGCCTGACCTACAACTTTGGGCCGAACGGCACGACTTTCAACGATCCCGTCACGCTGACGTTGCCATTGGTGGGAACACCCGGCGCCAACGAGCAAGCAGTTGTTTCCTGGCTGAACACCAACACCAACAAGTGGGAAGATCTGGCCACGACAACGGCCAACGGCAAAGTGACGGCGAAACCGAGTCACTTCACCCTGTTCGTGGTGCGCTTCGCGGTGCCTGCGGGCAGCGGAGACGCGGGTGGCTCATTCACCTGCGATTTTGCGTCCTGTACTGGCGGTGACATCGTCGGCACTTGGGCAATCCAGGGCGCTTGCTTTGACTTCCCCAATCCGTTCGAGGGTCAGTGCTCTACCTCAACGTTCAACTTCGACACCCAGTTCACCGGGTCGGCAACGTACAAGGCCGATGGCACTTGGACCAGCGCCATCACCACCGGCGGCAACGTCACCTTCACCTTCCCAGTCGAGTGCCTCAGGTCACTCTTCGGTGACGCGGGTGCACCGGCGACGCCAATAAGCTGCCAGCAGCTCTTCGGTGATTCGTTCAGCGATGACGCGGGCGCGGCCACCTGCACTGGAGACAGCAGCACGGGCTGCGAGTGCACCAAGCCGGTCGCAACCAAGACGGAGATGGGCAGCGGGACGTACACCGTCAGCGGCAGCACGCTCACGTCGACCGACGATTCCGATGGTTCGGTCGAGACGTCGGAGTTCTGCATCACTGGCAGCAACATCAAGGTGCAGCAGGTCAACACCAAGGACGGCGGCGATGGGCCAAGCACGGTCGTCTGGTCCGCGGTAAAGCAGTAAGCCAGCGCGGCGAGCGAAGAGGCCCCTGCCCGTTGAGGTGGGGGCCTTTTCATATTTGGCGACACACGGGCCCCACAGCGAGAAACACGCTAGGGTGAACCTGAAATCGGGACAATGACCAAGGCCAGCTCCAAGCTCCACGCTGTAAAACCCAATGCGGGAACGCGCAGCCCTTGGCGCTCGTACAAGGAGAAGGTGGCCACGCTCGCCGGGCGCATCGTTGAGGCGCAGCGCCCCATTCGCATCCTCAATGCCATTGTGTGGCAGCCGAATTCATTTGAGGATTTTCGAGCCGCCCGATTCAAAGAGCTGCCCAAAATCGATCCAGATTATTACGCGCGCCTGCCGCTTGGCTTCGAGCCTCAAACAAAGCTGCGCGAGTTCTCCGAAATCGCCGCCGCGATCCACAGCGACCTACCGCAAGACCCGATCGGGCAGCTGCTCTTGGAGACAGTGGAGCAATATTTGGCAGCGGTTGAGATGTTAATGGCGCGCGGCACCCAGCGTTTCTACGAATTGAGCGCGCGACTCTATGGCTCACCCAAAGCAGTGATCGATGCTGGCAGCGTCAGCGTGCGAGAAGTAGCACTTGAGCTGTACGACATCCTGACGCTGCTCGATGACAAGGTGCTGGGTGGTGAGCCCTTGCGCGACATCTCTGCGGAAGATGCAGTCGAACGACTCAATGTTCGCTTGCGCGAATACTTCTACGACGACCCAGTGCGCGTGATCTTAGATGACGGCATCGTCGCCGACGCCGCGGCCGGCAGCGATTATGTAAAGATCCGCCGCGGCGCACGCTTCAGTGAGCGAGATTTGCGTGTACTCGAAGTGCATGAAGGCTGGGTGCACGTGGGCACGAGTCTCAACGGCCAACGTCAGCCAGTCGCACGCTGGTTGGGCATTGGTCCGCCGCGGGTGGCGGCCACTCAAGAAGGCCTTGCTGCGCTTTTGGAAGTGCTCACTCTGGCCAGTCACCCCCGGCGTGCTCGCCGGCTCAACGATCGCGTGCTCGCGGTGGACAAAGCAGAAGACGGCGCTTCATTCTTGGATGTGTTCGAATGGTTCCGCACCGAAGGGTACGACGAGGACACCTGCTTTTGGAGCACGCAGCGAGTATTCCGCGGGGGCGTATTGGAGGGCGGCGCGCCGTTCACCAAAGACATTGTGTACACCAAGGGCATCGTTTCGAATTTCAACTTTTTGACCAGCGCCATCGCCGCTGGGCGAGCTGATTTGATCCGCTGGCTCTTCGTGGGCAAAGTGACGCTCGACGATATTCCCTTGCTGGCGTCGCGAGCGCACGAAGGGTTGGTCGAGCCGCCCCGTTACATTCCCCATATTTTTCAGGATCTGAACGGGCTCGCTATTTGGCTTGGCATCAGCGCTTTTTGGGGGCGCTTGGAGAGCCACGACATTCAGCGGCACTTCCGCAAGAAATTCGAAGCCTTTTAGCTGGCCTTGCGACGGGCTTTCCTGCGGCAGAACGCGATCAGTCCACACATCAACTCTGCGCCAAGTGTTGCATCAGGCGAAGTGCCCACGGCGCGTGTGGCACAGCCGCTCGATTTGGAGGACGGTTCGACCATCCTCTTGGGCGGCGGCTGAATGCCAGCGTCCTTTTGATCGGATGCGTCGCTGTCCTGTGCTGCACCGCTGTCCGCGCTTGCGCCGCTTCCCACTGGCGACGGCGCGCCTGGCTTGACGCAGTACGGGTGCTGCTTGCCGTCGGGCCCGATGAGATCCTGCTGCATCGCGCCGTCGTCACAGTTGCAAAAGATTGCCTGCGAAATGACACATTCCCCATAGGGGCCACACGCGTCTGGGCCGCACGCGGTCGCAGGATTGGGCGGCGTGGAACAGGTGGGCCCAAATCCGCCGTCGAGCGCCGCACCGAGCACCACTGCGCCGCCGTTCGTACAGCGACAGGTGATGGCGTCGGGAGTGGCCATGCACACCAGATTTCGTCCGCAAATGGCTGAGGCGCAAGCGGCCTCGGCATTGTCGTCGGGATCATCTTCGCACGCGTTGCCAACTGCGCGGTAACCGGGATCGCAGCTGCACGCGGCCGTCGATGTACCGGCATCGACGGCGAGCGCACACACACCATGCGGACCACAATTGAAATTGCTGCAGGCTGGATCATTGGGCGGCGCAGCAATGGGAACGCAATAAGCGCCTGTGCTGGACGGAGCAACAAATGTGGAAACGGAAGTGTAGCCCGTGTCGCAATCGCAACGCGGCACCAGGCTGGCAAGCTTACAGCTCCCGTGAGGGCCACAATCGTCGGCCCCACAGTTAGCTGCGCGCGCCACGCCATGAGCGCTCAGCACAGCCAACATACCCAAAGCCTTGAGCAACAAGTTTCGATTTAGCGCTGCCATATCACTCCACGCCATGCTGCTTTATTCGGCTCTAGCACATTGCCACCGACGGCCCAGGCTCCGCCGTGCCCGTCGAGCCACACGCTGTGAAAAGTCTCTTCGATGGCGGTGTCGATGACTTGCCATTTACCGGACTGCCATTGTGCCAACGCCCCCAAATTTCCGCCCACAATCGTTTCGCTGCGGGTGGCGGAAACGCCGAACAGATTTGGCAGATCCGCGGGTGACTTATCCACCCAGTGCTGACCATCAAAGTGCAGCGCCAAGGCTTGCCCCGTACCGCCCACGGCCCAAATATTCTGAGAGTTGACGGCAGATACAGTGAACAACGGATCGCTTAACGCAGCGTGCTCAAGTCGAAACGCGCCGCCTGCGTCGCGCCAGAGCACGGTGCCGTTGGCGCCCACAATTACTAATTCATCACCCACGCCAGTGACTTTGAACAGCACTTTTGGCAGCTGCGCCACGAGCGGCCCCAGATCGGGTGCAATGGCTTGCCGGTTCTGCACCTGCGCAAGCTCAGCAGGGCCGGTCAATGGGTTACCTCCTACCACCCAAAAGTCATCAATGCTGGT
>DATJEQ010000051.1:0-6475 GCA_035496495.1 Polyangiaceae bacterium | reverse complement strand
CCTGCGAACACGCCGCCACCGCTGCCGCCCATTGCCATTCCGCCCGCGCCGCCGCCTCCGGAAACACCGCCAGTGCCACCAGCAGGGCCGCCCGCTGAGCCGCCCGCGCCGCCCGCTGAGCCGCCGCCCGCGCCGCCATTCGGATTGAAAGCGGGCAACGCGGCATCTGCTGTGATCGCGAGGTCGGCACAGTGATGGTAGAAGAAGCCGGCATCGCCGTTGGAGCCATGCTGGGCCATGAATTCGATCACTTGCAGCGTGCAGTGCGCGCAGGTGACGTTCGGAATCATGATGTCCTTCATGTACATTCCGGTGCCCATTGTGTCGTGCTGGAAGAGGTTGTCTTCAAGCACCGGGAACACGGGAGGATCCATGTAATCCGCATGATCGGACTGGCCCGCACCGCCAGCCATGAGCACCATGTTGTTGCTGTCATACACGGTGTTGTCAGGGGGCAGCTCGGAGCGCGACATGATGGACAGTGCCACCCGGTAGAAGCCGGGGTGAAACACCGTTTCTTGCAATTGCAGGGTGAGCATATGGCCGCCCTGAACCGCCATGGGCGTGGCCGCCATTGCCGAATCGGGCCCACAGGGCGGGGAGCCCTTGCCGCCGCTCGCGTCAGCCGGCGCATTGGGCGGCGGCGACATCAACGTGAAGTGCGCGAACGCGGGGGATGCCAGCGTGAGCAACAGAGCAGCCAAACCGACGGAAGAAGCAAACTGAAGGCGATTCATGGTGGCGTCGTTTTAGCGCGAGGGCGACCGGCTGCCAAGTTGCCTGCCCGGCGGAATCGTTGGGCAGCGGTCAGCTTGGGTAGAATCTTGTGTCACCGCAGTAGCGGGCGGGTCGCCGCGGTTCAGGTTTGAACACGCCAGCTGAACTGATCGACCAATTGGGGCTCTTGCCCGGGCGCGAGGGGATCCGTTAACCCAATGCACCAGCCGTCGATGTGCCGTCCATCTTTGCGAATTCGCAATCGCAAGAAATGCTTGAACCCTGGGTGACCCAGGGCGGTGAAGGCCTGGGTGTGCTGCAGACCAAGTCGAGTGAGCAGCGCGAGGTAGGCACCAAAAATGAAGCTGCCCGCGAAAGAGCAAATCAGCAGCGCCAGCACGCTTCTTGGGCCCCGCGGCAGGAAATCATGCAGTGGGCGCGAGGCGAGCAAGTAGGCGATGGGCGCCAGACTGGTCAACAGCAATGAGGCTCCCAGAGCGGGCCACGCGACTTTCGGTTTCTCACGCACCCCGCCGACCAATGCGAGAAGCGGCCAAAACACGCACACCAATACGCCCCAGCCCAAAGACAGCCCTAATTCCCGGTTGTAAGGGAACAGGTGGAAGAGCACCACCGGCGAGAACACGCACGCTATCAACAAATGCGGAATGAAACCCGCCGCACCGGATGCGATCTTCCACGGTACTTGCCAGAGCAGTGAGCGACACTGCGCGACGCTGGGCCATTGTCGCTGCACCTCGCCGCCGTCGAGTTGTGGGGTCGCGTATTGCAACGCGGCGTTGTGCAGGAATGCGCCGCCCCCACCCGCAATGACGTTGAGCGTCTTGCCTACGGTAAAGCGTTGGTAATGGTGGAGATCACCAGTCAGTACGAAGCTGTTCCATTCGCCGTAGTGCAAATCCAACGCGTTCACCAATTCCTGGCCCGTGGGGCGCGCTTCACAAAATCCGTACGCGGGATCTGGCGCGATGACCCAGGGCGTCGAGCGGGCGTGCGCGCGTTGCCAGCCGCTGACGAACTTGCGCTGCCGATGATCCACAGACTTGAGTTGGCGGTCGACAGCGCAAAGGTGAAGATCTGGGCTCAGAGGAAGAATGAAGTAGCTGGCGTTCTGCACCGCGGTGTAGCCGTCGAGCAGCAGGCGCTTGGGTTTCTGCAACTGGCCGCCTTGCAGGAATTTTCGTGTCCACTGAGCTGCGTGCGCCAGCGGATTGGAGAACACCGGCACCAAACTGACCTCGCCCGCGCCTTCCCCTTCGAACGGGCGACGAAACAGACGCGCGAAGCCGTCCAGTCCGTCGTACCAATCGTGGTTGCCCGGGATGCCGAGCAGCACGCGGGGCACACCGTCGCCGCGCTCTTGCAGGCACTGGTTGTAGGGAACCAACACCCGGTTGTTCAATTCGTCGACGGTCGCCACCGGATAAGCGGTGTCGCCGCCGAAGATCAAAATATCGCCTCGCGGTGCGTGCAGCACCTGCTCGGGAGCATCTGGATCAGGCAGCTCGTATTCTTGGAAGATCAGGCGCGCCACCTGGGCACTCACTTCGAAATCGTCGCCAGTGTCGGCGACGTAATCAACCCACACGTCGCGCTCAAGCGCTTCGAGCAGCGTCGGCGTGCGACCCGTGGCCCCCAATTGACGGGCGACTCGAAAACACAGTTCGCCCGGTTCATCGGGGTTCATCCAGTCGCGCGAGTCGACATCTTCGGTTGCGATCGCGCTGGCCAAGAAATGGCGCATATGGCCCCAGAATGAACCGAGCCCAAACCAGACGACACCGAGTGGATCTTTGCGCCCGCGCACGAAGCGCTGTTGGACTCGTTTGAGATCAATGGGCTGCGGGCGAATCGCGGTCATACAAATCAATGAGCAAATCAGTCAGCGGGGAAGAGTCGATGCAGCTCTGGCACCAAAGCACGTGCGGCTTTCCCACGGTGCGAGAGCGCATTTTTCTGAGCCGGGGGCAGCTGTGCGCTGGTGCAGCCGAACTGGGGCAAGTACAGCAAGGGGTCATACCCGAAGCCATTTTCCCCCGAGAGAGAGCGCGCGATGCGGCCTTCAAAAGTGCCCTCAGTTTCAGTCAAGATCTCGCCACTGGGCGCAGCAATGCACATCGCGCACACGAAACGGGCGCTGCGTTGCTCGTCCGGCACATTGGCAAGCGCGTCGAGCAATTTTCGGTTGTTGAGCGCGTCGCGTTCGTCGCGAGGCCCAGTGGTGCCGGAGTAGCGTGCCGAGTGGACCCCGGGTGCGCCGTGCAACGCGTCGACCGAAAGCCCGGAATCCTCCGCCAAGCACGCAATCCCGCTGGCCCTGGCGTAGGCGATGGCCTTGATTCGCGCGTTCTCCGCGAAGGTGTTTCCGGTTTCCTCTGGTTCGGGAATGGATAGGTCGAGGCTGTCAAGCGAAACAGCCTGTACGTTCGCCTCGCTCAAGATAGCGGCGACCTCGCGGATCTTATGCGGGTTGCTGGTAGCAAAGAGCAATCGCATCAGTGCGCAGGCCCTGACACCGCGCAAGCGTAATCACCGAAAAGCACCAGTGAACGCTCGCAACGCACTTCCACCTTGGTAGGGGGATCGATACTGACTTGGAATACAAAGCGCTGAGCAAACGGGGTACGCTCCAACTCCAGGCGCGTGACGCAGCTGTCTTTTCCGCAAGCGAGGTTGGCCGCGGTCTTCTCCAGCTCCGAAATATCGGAATAGATCGCGGTGAGGGATTGCACGGTGGCAAACAGGCACAACGCGGCGACGCTAATTCTGATTACCAGCTTCGTTGTGTCGGACATCAGTCTTCCTCTATTGTGGCTTCACTTGATGCCGGCCACATCGAGCTCCCAGAAGGGGAGGGGCACGTCTTTGGGCCAATGCAGGCCTAAACCCAGCGGCACGAAATGCTTGGCGAACAATCCGCGGTAGTATGAGCCATTGCGAATGTGCACATCGGTGTCGGAACGTTCCTTGTCGATGCGATCGCGCACATCCCCGCGGGTCATGGCTTCGAAGTACACCAGCCCGCCGGCCATGGCCCCAATGTTCGCTACCGCGGGGGCGACATCTGGATCCGGCAAGTACTGCAACACGCCCTGGCAGATGATGAGGTCGTACTTTTTGCGATCGCGCCAACGGGCGATGTCGCGGTGCTCAAAGCCGTGCTTCTTGCACATGGCCTGGCTCACCTCAGTGCCCAGGTACTCGACGCCTTTGGTGTGTTTGGCGATCCAGCGTTTCCACAAACCCACGCCCGCGCCCACATCCAATACGGATTTAATTTCGACTGAGTTATAGCGCGCTACGGCGAACACGTATTCCGGTAAGGGCGCGTGATCCGCGTCGGAAACGACGCGCGTTTTCGGGTCCTCGTAGAAGCGGTGATAATAGGCTTCGTCGAAGCGCCGGAAACGATCCATAGGCGTCGAGTTTAGCGCGAGTGGCCGGGCCTTTGGGGCAGTATTCACGCGCTTTGTTTGCACTAGCGCTCTCTTCGCCGGCTCTTTTGTGGGGACCTTGCACAAAGCGGCCGGAGCGATTACATAGTCCCGTCGGCCAGCGCTTGCGATTCTGTCATATTGTTAGCGATTTTGGCTACTTAGAGGCACCTGGCGGTTTGCCCGTCGGTCTGCCTTGATTCAGAACTAACCAACGACCCCGTGACGAGGACAACCCCATGACACAGAGCGTAGCAGTGAGCGACAGCAAGGTGACGAAGAGCAGCAACGGCAAAGCGACGTTGGTCCCGACCCAACGGGGTGAGTCGTACTGGGTTGCGGACATGAGTCTTGCCGATTGGGGTCGTAAGGAGATCCGAATCGCGGAGCACGAGATGCCCGGGCTCATGGCGCTTCGTGCCGAGTACGGAAGCTCGCAGCCGCTCAAAGGCGCGCGCGTTGCCGGCTGCCTACACATGACGATTCAGACTGCGGTGTTGATCGAGACGCTCACGAAGCTCGGTGCGGAAGTGACCTGGACCTCGTGCAATATCTTCTCCACGCAGGATCACGCGGCCGCTGCGATTGCGAAGAGCGGCGTGCCGGTATTCGCCTGGAAAGGCGAATCGGAGGAAGAGTACAACGAGTGCCTCAAGCTGCAGCTGGCAGCGTTCAAGGGCGGCAAGGGCCCCAACATGATCCTCGACGACGGTGGAGATCTCACGATCCACGTGCATCAACACAATCCGGAGTACTTCAGCGGCTCGGATCCGATCCGTGGCATCAGTGAGGAGACGACGACGGGCGTGCGCCGGTTGTACGACATGTTCAAAGAGGGCAAGCTCAAGTGCCCCGCCATCAACGTCAATGACTCGGTGACCAAGAGCAAATTCGACAATTTGTACGGCTGCCGCGAATCACTGGGCGACGGGCTCAAGCGCGCGACGGATGTGATGTTCGCCGGCAAGGTGGCCGTGGTTGCCGGTTATGGCGATGTGGGCAAGGGTTGCGCGCAGTCGTTGCGCGGCTTGGGTGCTCGCGTGATCATCACCGAGATCGACCCGATCTGCGCACTGCAAGCTTCCATGGAAGGCTATCAAGTGACGACCATGGACGAAGCGGCCAAGCAGGGCGATATTTTCGTCACCGCCACCGGCTGTTTCAACGTGATCCAGTCCAAACACCTTGATGCGATGAAGAACGAAGCCATCGTGTGCAACATCGGTCACTTCGACAGCGAAATCGATGTCGCCTATTTGGAGAAGCGCGCCGACATCAAGGAAGAAAACGTCAAGCCGCAGGTGGATCAGTTCATCTTCCCCGACGGCAAGCGCCTCACTTTGTTGGCCCGCGGCCGCCTAGTGAATTTGGGTTGCGCCACTGGCCACCCGAGCTTTGTGATGAGCAGCAGCTTCACCAATCAGGTGTTGGCGCAAATCGCCCTGTTCACCCAGAAGTTCGCCCCCGGCGTGCACATCCTGCCCAAGGAGCTCGACGAAAAAGTCGCGCGCCTGCACCTGGGTAAGTTGGGCGTAAAGCTCGACACCCTGAGCAGCGAGCAAGCCGCCTACCTGGGCGTCTCGCCACAGGGGCCGTTCAAGCCGGATAATTATCGGTACTGAGCCAGCTAAATTGGGCTGAAGGCACGGCGCGTCCGGCCTCTTGACGGCTTGGGCGCCTACCCCCTGCGGTGGCGTTGCGGCTGTGCCATACTCGCGTCATGGCTTCATCGCTGGGCGAGCTGTGGAATCATGCGGGGGTCACGGCTTTCTCGTTGAGCCGGCTGTGGCATCATCCGATTGCGGTGCTGGCCTTGATGTGGGCCTACATCTGGGGCGCGAGCATTGCCGTACAAGAGTTTCGCTGGCCAGCAGTCGGAGAGGATCGCTCCATGGTACGCGGCGAGTCCGAGGCGTGGCAGCGGATTGCGGTTGTGTCGATGTGCATCGGTTACACCGCGGCGCTGCTGCTTGCACTGTTGCTGCTAGGTGCCGACGCGACCGGCGGCGTGTTGCTCGGTCTGTCAACGCTGGTGGGCTACATCGTTGCGGGTTTCATCCTCAGCATTCCTGCTGGGGCCGCAGTGATTTTTGGGCTCCTGCCATTTCTGATGCTCTGGGCAATCATCGACGGCGTCACCCGATCCGTGAAACGCTTGATTCGAATTGCGTAGGGGTTGGACCTCGCCCACCTGCGGCGGGACACTTGGATGTCTCCCGCCACCTGTTCGGCCCGTGGTAGATCAGTGGCATGGGCCTGTTGACCTTCGGACTCAACGTGACGTTGGACGGGTGCTGCGACCA
>DATJEQ010000050.1:0-9692 GCA_035496495.1 Polyangiaceae bacterium | reverse complement strand
GGTGGCACGAGTGCCGTTGCCACGGGGGGCACTGCAACCGGGGGCACTGGCACGGGCGGGTCCGGGGGCGCGAGCGGGTTCAACAGCGCGGATTCGGGAAACGTTGATCCTTGCGCGAACGGCGCTTGCGACGTGGATTCGGGCGCGCAGTGCACTGCGGATGGCGGCGTATGCGCCGCAACACAGAGCGCCACACCCGTGATCGCAAGCACCCAGCAAGCCCTGAGCGACGACATGATCTGCCCGGGGATCGATCGCTCAACGCCGGCCACCTTGTACGAATCGGCAGACGATTCGAATTCGATGGCCTCACCCGCCGTTGCCCGGCGGTTGATCCGTCAGGGGCTGAATGTGCCCGCGTCGATCATACGACCCTATGAATTCTTGAACTACTACCGATTCGCGTTCGAGCCCGCACAGCAGGGCGAAGTGCGCATCGTTCCGCAGCTGTCTTCGTGCGCGGAAGACGGCAAGATCAGTCTGCAAGTGGCGCTGCAATCCGAACTGCGCGCGAACGATGAGCGTGCGCCTTTGAATCTGACTTTCGTGTTGGACACCTCGGGATCGATGCAGGGTCAGCCCATTGCAAACCTCCAGGCTTCCGTGAGGGCCATCGCTTCTGTGTTGCGTGCGGGCGACGTGGTGTCCATGGTCACGTGGAATACCGAACAGCTCGATGCGCTGGTCAGTCATGAAGTCAGTGGGCCCAATGATCCGGCAATTCTCAGCGTCACCGAGCAGCTGTCGGCCGACGGAGGCACCGACTTAAGTGGCGGGTTGAATCGAGGGTACCAGTTGGCGGTTGCCCAACGCAGCCCAGGACGGATCAATCGCGTCGTGCTGATCAGCGATGGAATCGCCAATGTGGGAGTAACCGATGCGCAAACAATCGGCAGCTATGCGGACGACGAAGAAGGCGGAGAAGGGATCTACCTCGCAGGCATCGGTGTGGGTGATGGCGTCAACGACACCCTGATGGACGCCGTGACCGACGCGGGACGCGGGGCCTACCTGTACGTGGATTCGCCCGAAGAAGCGCAACACATGCTCGCCGATCGCTTCTTGGAAGTCATGGATGTGGCGGCGCGGGCGGTGCGCTTGGAAGTGAATTTGCCGTGGTACCTCAAAGTGCAACAATTCTACGGCGAGCAGATCTCAACCAATGCCGCGCTGGTGCGCCCGCAACACCTGGCGCCCAATTCCGCCATGGTGTTCTTTCAATTGCTCCAGGCCTGCCCCGGTGCAGAAATGCACGGCGACGATCGCATCCGCCTGCGGGCTACCTGGCAAACACCTTTCACGCGCCAGGACAAAGAGGCCGTCATCGACACCACACTGAACGACCTCGCCGGTCAAGACGGCCAAATTGAAAAGGGCGCGGCAATCGCCAGTTACGCCCAAGCCCTGATCGACAGCGACGGCCAAACCGGCAGCGCGCGCTTCGAAATCCTTCAACACGCCCTCACCGACGTCGAAAACGCCGAACACGGCGCCGCCGACCCCGATCTCGCCGAAATCGCGACGTTATTGCACACGTACATGCAACTGTGATCGGGCGCTCCCAAGGCGGCCCGTTTTTACCGGGCTATGCAAGCCGCCTCGAATAGGTGTAGCGAGTCCACTCCCGTGCACACGTCGTTAGCGCATTCAGTCCCCTGCTCGCACAAGTCGACGCCGGCAACACAATCCTGACCCTCCGTCCGCTGGCGCGAGCAGACGCAATCAGTATCTGTCCCCCCAACACACGGGTCGTAGTTGTTGGCAGGCGAGCGACATTGACCGCTCAGGCACTGGTCGGGAAAACTGCACGACGCGCCTAGGGCGAGGGGAGCCTCGCACAGGGAAGTTTGCTCGTTGCACCAAGCGCCTTCCGAACACCCATGCCCCGCGACGAGCCCGCACGCGCCCCCGAGTGCAGGCTGCGCGCGACAGATCTGCTCAATGCAATAAAGGCCCTCGGCGCAGTAACCGTAGGGGCTCACCGGAAGGAGAGTTTGCTTGCAGGGCGTGTCCACTGCGCCGCCGGACTCGCAGGTCCCCACCGTTTCGCCGACCGGGGCAACGCACTGGGTTCCCGCAGCGCAAGGATCGGTTGCCATGCACGCGCTGCCCTCAGGAAGCGGGGGTGGGTCCGCGTGCGCTTGAACCGGATCCAACGTGAGAGGCACACAAGTATTGGTGGTGTCGCAGACCAGGCCGGGCGCGCAGCCATCGGGGGATGCGGCGCAGGGCTGGCCTTGGGCGATCGGAGTGGTGCACTGGCCGCAAGAAGCCGACGAGTCCGAGGAGCATTGCAGCGAAGCGCACTGCGAAGGGTACAGACAGGGATCCCCGTCTTGGAGTGTTCCGGGCGTGACGCACGCGGGGCGAAAACCCAGACGCCACTGGTCGCACGGGAACGCGGCGATCTCGTCGCTGCAGGCAAGCACGCCTTCGACGGTGCGCGTCGACCCCACTGAGAAAAGCACGTCGGGACAGTCGAAGTTGTGATGGTAGAAACAATCGCCGCCTGAGCGACCGTCACAGGTTTGGCTCTTGTTGCAGGAAGCGGTCGCGTACGCCACACAGGCTGCGCGCTTGCTGACCATTGTCGTCTCGCCGCCTACTCCGCTGCCACCTGCAGCCGTGCCGCCCGCAGCCGCACCGCCGCCCCCGGATGTGCTCACGCCGGAACCTGCTCCGCCCACGGAACCGGCGGCACCTGAGCTGGCAATGTGGCCGCCTGTGCCACTCGCTGTCGCGCCCGCGCCGCTAGCAATGCCGGCATTCCCCGCGCCCGATGCGGGGTTGCTCACCGTGGAGTCGGCGCCCTTGCACATCGTGAGCAACAGAGCCCCCGCGCACAGGCCGCTTCCCAACGTTAGATGGAGTTTTATCATCACGCCGTTACCCACCGAGGAAAACCGCTAGACCGACCTTCGAGGCGATGCAGATCGTTGTTGTAGTCACCAATCGCGCAGCTCTCCGCCAGGAATTGACTGTGAATCACCTTCTTCGTGAACGTGAGCGTGCCGGGCATCTGTTGAATGGCGACCGGCTTGTTGGGCCAAGTGCCCGTGACCTCGTAGTTGGGGGCGGGCACAACCGCCAGAGCGACGCCTGCATCGCCGCCCATGGATGCGTCGCTCATTTCGCCCATCGGCGAACCGCCCATGGAGGCTCCGCCCATTGCTGACCCGCCCATGGATGAACCCCCCATCGACGAGCCCCCCATTGCTGACCCGCCCATGGATGAGCCAGTGCCGGCAGCACCTGCTGCATGCGAACTAGCCGTGTTCAGATCGGTCCCGCTCTGTCCGCCTCCGCTCTCGTTATTGGCCACGCTCGGCTTGGAATGACCGCAAGCAATCGTGATGGCACCCAGCGCCCCACAAATCAGAAAACCACGCGCCTGATGTGCCAATTGTGCCCCCGTTGTGCCGGCTCAGATGCTCCCAGCCTGGGCCGATCCTGTCAAATGTCAGCGGTTGACTGTTTATTTCGAAAAATGAACCGCAGACGGCAGATTTTCGGGGCCGCTGGAGGCCGTGCTTCGGTTAAAAGGACACCATGCGCTGTGGATATTGGCTGGCGGGCGGCATTCTGGTCGCCTTATGTGGATGCAAAGACGATGCGCCCGCGCCGGCCAGCGCCACAGTGCCGCAGGCGGTGCCGCAAGCTGCGCCGGTCAGTGTTGCATCGGCCGAGGCTCCTGCCGTCGCGCAGCCTGCAACGGTGCCGCGGGCACCTGAGCCCTCTAATCCTTGTGCGGCGCTTGATGACCACGATCTGGTCGCGGTGATCCGCTGCTTCTACTTGCCCGGGGCGCCGCTCGATCTGACAGACAAGTGGCACTGGCTCACTGCTGACGAGCAGAAGCAATCCACTGAGGCGGAGTGGAAAGAGAAAACAAAATCGGATCCAACTAAGTCGGCTTGCGTGTCTGCGGAAGTGACCATGCTCGGTAACCCTGATCTGACCCTGCCGGGTGAGCGGCTCGTGTCGCGTCATGTTCGCTGCCCTACTGCGGACGGCAAGAACAAGCGCGACGAAGTCGTCACCGATACGTGGGTCAATGAGGCGGGGCATTGGCGCTGGCGCCAGGGGAAATAGCCCCCCTACATCGGAGGACGATGTGTGATCGTGTCCGTGCCGGCCTTGCGAACAACACGGCAACGGCAATGACATTGACGCGCCCCTGCGCTCGCCGGAAGATACGCGTCGCGAGGGCGTAAGGCGCACTTCGCGGAGGGGCGATTGTGCGGAATTTCAGTCGATTCAAGCTTGGCTTCGGTGTGCTGTTGATTGCGGGAGCGCTGGGCGCTCCCGGTTGTGGCGATAACAAGAGTGCAAATGGGATCCCGCCGTCGCCCATGGTCGACGCTGGAAACCACGCCCAAGGCAGTGGAGGCACCAGCAACGGACCAGGCATGGGCACGCCCGTGTCTTTCACGGTGCCCGTGGGGGGGGGTGAAGTCACAGTGCCATTGCCGAGCGGCAACGAGATCGCGTTTGATTTTCCCGCCAGCGTCGCGGGTCAAGCGATCACACTCACGCCTTCGGACCCCGCCGCGATTGGCTGGAGCACAAGCGAGCTCAAAGACGTCGTGCGCATGGAGCCCGATGGCTTGCAGTTTCCCGAGCCGGTGATTGTGAAGCCGGCAAACGGCGACTTGGTCGTGCTGAATTTTCATTCCGGCGCTCAGAAGAGCACCCCGGAGGTGCTGCAGTTGAACGCTGCACAAGGCGGACTTGAACTGCATCACTTCAGCTATGTCGCGTTGCTCGCCGACCAAGTTTGCGGAGGCCAATCCAATCGCTGGCATGTGACACCGAATGCGCCGCGCTGCGCGGGTGCCAGCTCATCGTTCCTCGAATTCGCCTGTGAGACGAGCTCGTTCTGCGTGAACATTGCGGCGACCTGTTGCGCCACGCCCGACCGCATGTACTGCGACCCAGCAGCCCCGGATGCACACCTGCTCGTCACTCCGTCGGGCTCGAATGCATTCCCATACTGCGCTGCTTACCCCGATGCTGGCGGAATGATGGCGCCCATCGATTCGGGGACGATGGTGGATACTGACTCGGGAACGACGCCGGATCTGGATTCGAGTCTGCCCAATGATAGGGATTCCGGCTCGACGGTGCACCTGGACGCTGGAAACGTGGATGCTGGGAACTTGGATTCTGGAAACCAGGATGCCGGCGCAACGCCAGCTGGGGATTCGGGCGTGAGCGACGCGGGTGGCCCGACTAGCGACGCCGCTCCCCTCGTGTGCTCAGCCACTGGCTTTCCGGTCAACATGGCAGGCGCGGGAACCTGCGCCAACATGTTCACTTACAACTTTACCATGCTGGGGCTCGGCACCGAAATCGTCCACACCACACCGCAAGGCGCCCTGGATTGGACCGGCAGCAGCACCTGTGAAGGCAATGTGGCCCGCGAAACCGTGTATCAAATCACACCTCAGGTCAACTGGTCGTCTATTCAAGTCAGCGTCGACGCAGCAACCAATGACAACGTGAAGATCTCATTCCTAGGCTCGAACACGTCGTGCGCGGGCTCCGAGATCCAATGCGTCGACAACAGCAGCACGAACGGCTGCGAAGTCGGGGTACGCACCAAGGCACAAGATAGCACCGCCGTGATCACCTTCGTGATCTCATCTACTGCCAGTGGCTCGCAACTGACAACCCGCATCCGAGTCGACTGATTGCTGTACAGCCGCCTTGTGGCATTGTCATGCCGCGATGCGCCCCTCTCATTCACCACGCGTAGAACTCATCGCGTTCTGCTAAAGAACGGGGCCATGCCTTCTCATCGGCACTGCGTGGTGTGTTTTGACTTAGGCGGTGTCTTAGTGCGGATCTGTCGCAGCTGGGCCGAGGCGGTGACGACCGCGGGGCTGGAGGCCCGTGCACCGCGTGATGTGCACGAGGCGGAGCTCATCCAACGCCGCCGCAAACTCATCGATGAGCACACAACCGGAGCGTTGACGAATGAAGGCTATTACCAAGCGATGAGCCAGGCCTTCGGCGGTCTGTATACCGCCGCGGAGATGGAGCAGATCCACCGCGCCTGGACATTGGACTTGTACCCGGGGGCTACGGATCTAGTGGCCGAACTCAACGAATTGCCCCACGTGGTCACTGCCTGCTTGAGCAACACCAATGACGCGCATTGGCAGCGCTTAGTAGGCGACGAGTACGCTCCGATTTGTACCTTACGACATCAGCTTGCGTCGCATCAGCTTCAAGTGGCGAAACCGCATCCGGAAATCTACCAACGGGCCTTGGGTATCTTTGGTGTAAGGCCTGATGACGTTATCTTTTTCGATGACCTGGCAGAGAATGTAGAAGCAGCTCGACAGGCCGGGTGGCACGCAGAACAGGTGGACCCGCTGGCGGACGCTGCAGCACAGATGCGCGGGCACCTCCGACAATATGGTGTGCTGTAGAGCGCTCTCCGTCACGGCTGCGCGCACTACTCGGCCCAAGCAAAGCCAGCGAGCTACTCACGCTGGCAACTGTCGAGCGGTTGCAACACAGAGCCAGTAAAAATACCCTTCATTGACCTGATCGCAAGTCGCCAGGTTGGCATACCCAATGCACGTAGATCGGACATGGTTGCCAAGCAAAGCGTGAAAGCCAAGGCGCCGCGCGTGCGTCGTCGAGATCGCCCGGGCCACATCGATCCGCATTTCGCCGCGAATTTACGCAAAAAAACCAGCAAACCTCCGCGCGACGAAGACGAGGGATTCGTATCTGGACCTTCGAGCGACGATCCGTTGGGGGAGGAATTGGGTGAGGCAGTTGTGCGTCACGCGACAGGCGGTGACGACGAAGTTGAAGAGCTCGACCAGTCCGTTCCCGAGGAATCGGGCGGTCCGTTCGTGAGCACCGCCGCCGAGGAAGAATTCGCCGACGACTACGACGAATCAAATCCTCCTGGCTCAACGAGAGAACCCTTTCCAAAGACATGATCGGACGAGAGACAGCGTCCTCTTGCGAGCTGCCGTGTTTCGGTCGCAAGCGGTGCCTTGGGGAACAGTCTGCATCTCGAGGCCATGCAAGTACGTTGCGAACTTGCACGCGTCAGCAATCATGCCGATGCAGTGTGACATGACGAAGAGATGACACTTCGTAAATCGATCTGAACGGACCGCTACGACTGGTGGATGGTTCAGACGGTTAAGAATTCCTGTCTGCATTTGCGAGCGTGGCAGTGGCTCCCATACTTGCAGCTCACCTGGTGGCCGTTGATTTGGGTGCGACCCATCGACTGCAGTCACCTCCACTCACCCGATGTACTGGGAAGGAGAAAGAATATGAGCGCCAAACGACTGTTGGCACTGGTCACAGCAGCTCCCCTGGTTGGATTTCTTGCCTGCGCTACTACCGCAGATGATGCCTCGACCTCACGCGCAGCGACGAACGGCGGCGACAGCGCGGGCAGCAACCATCAGAGCTCCGGCAGTGGCGGCCGCAGTACAGCTGGACAGATGACGAACACCGGTGACGCAGCCGTGGACGCGTCACGTAGCACCGATCAGGAACCGCCCGATCAGGAGCCCCCCAACTTATCGATTCCTCCCGACGCGGCCAATCCGAATGCCTGCCAAGGGCTCGAATGTCAGCAAACGACCTGCTTGGACGGACCTTGCACCCAAGCTGCGTGCGCGCAGGGAGAAAGCACGACGGTCAGCGGTGTCGTGCACGATCCTTCAGGGCAGTTACCCCTGTACAATGTCACCGTTTACGTCCCCAATGGCCATGTCAGGCCGTTCAAGGAGGGCCCCAGCTGTGACTCTTGCGCGCTGACGGAAGAACAGCCGGTCGCGGCGGCGATTACCGATGCCTTGGGTGTGTTCCAGCTGGAGAATGTGCCAGTAGGCGACGAAATCCCGCTCGTCATTCAGATCGGCAAGTGGCGGCGCCAAACCACGATCGCTGTGGATCGGTGCGTCGATACGGCGATTGATCCCGACCAGACGCGGCTGCCTCGAAACCAAATGGAGGGCGATCTGCCCCTGATCGCTATCACCACTGGCGGTGCGGATTCGATGGAGTGCTTGCCGCGTCGCCTCGGCATTGACGACAGCGAATTCACCGACGGCTCGGGAGCAGGTCGCATTCACCTGTATCGCGGCATTGAGGACACCGACATGGACGCTGCGGATTCGTTTGCTCCCACGCTGAACGGTGGGGCTTCGTTCCAATCCGCCAATGACCTTTGGGCATCGACCGCGTCGCTCGCCAAATACGACATCGTCGTGTTGTCTTGCGAGGGCTTTTTGGACGTAAAACCAAAGGCCTATAGCGACGCGATGTACGAATATGCCTCTCTGGGCGGTCGCATCTTCGCGTCCCATTGGCACCACAGTTGGTTTTCAGCGGGACCGAATTTAGTACGCCAAATTGCGACGTGGAACGATCGCATCGATCCCACAAGCCCATCGATCGCCACCATCAACACTTCATTCCCGAAGGGTCAGGCTTTATCGGATTGGTTGCTCAACGTCGGCGCCTCCACCACGCCCGGCGAAATGGAAATCCACGCGGCGCGCGACAACGTACAAGCCGTGAACACGGCCTACGCCACCGAATGGATGACGATTCAAAACGACATGTATCCGGACGCACCCACTGCGGTGGAATACTTGTCGTTCAATGCGCCGCTGGATGCCGCCCCCGCCCAGCAGTGCGGCCGTGCCGTGTACACGGATCTGCACGTCTCTTCGACCGGCGCCGACGTCCCCGGTGCACCTTTTCCGCAAGGCTGCGAAAATCGCGAACTGTCATCCGAAGAAAAGGCCGTCGCCTTCATGCTCTTCGATCTCTCCGCGTGCCTTATCCCCGACAGCGAACCCCCAAAGCCGCCGCCCATCATTCGTTGATTGCCACCCATTAGGGCGAAACGAACGACGGGATTCGAGCGCCTCGCCCTGGCGCGGTCAACTTGTGCTATCTCTTGGCCGAATAGCCACAAGGCCAAGCCATGAGCAAACGTCGTCCTTACCTGATCATCGCGGCGCTCAGCGCCGGTGTCGTCTTCGCGTGCAGTTCCAGCAAAGACCAAGGCGGTGCTGTGTCGAACAACGGGGCCGGCGGCACCTCTGCCGGCGGAATGGTCGGAACGAGCGCCGCGGGTGCTGGTGCCAGCGCCGGTGGCTCACTCACCACAAGCGGCGGAGCGGCGGGCGCTGGGGGGAACGGGTTCCCGGGCGGCTCCGGCGGAACAGCGGGGCAAAGCATTGGCGGGCAAAGCACTGCCGGTCAGGGCACTGGCGGTCAGGGCACTGGCGGCGTGAACAACGTCGCCGGCAGTTCCGGTTCGCCCAACGCTGGCGGTGCGGCAGCCGGTGGTGCGGCCGGGGATATGGGAATGGCGGGATCGGGCGGCACAGGCAATCCGGGCAATTATCCCCCTCCACCCCGCGACATCCTGATCACCGGGACGGATCTGGTGAGCATGACCACCAACGGCAGCACCGCCAGTTTCGACGCCAGCAAGACAGTGCAGAAGAAGCTCGTCGTTCCGATGGGCGGAGTCAACTCTGGGCCGATGATCTTCGGTTGGGCAGTGCAGCGTGGCTACCACATGATTGCAGTGCCTGTGGCCAACGGTTACCCAGATGATCAATACCATCGAGAGTACCTCGAGGCCTGGTCCGGAGAGAACTTGGGCGCAGGAATTAACCAACCCCCCGAAG
>DATJEQ010000049.1:0-3056 GCA_035496495.1 Polyangiaceae bacterium | reverse complement strand
GTCGAGCGTCACTTCCTTGGTTGTGTCCCGAATCGTCAATTGCCCCACGACGCGGTAGCGATCCACCGCCGCGCGTTCAATGCGGCTGCTCCGAAAGCGCAGCTCAGGATATTGAGCGGCATCAAAGAAGTCCGCGGAACGCAAGTGATCGTCGCGCTGAGCAATTCCGGTGTCGATGCTCGCTGCGTCGATGGTGATCTCCACGTTCGAGCGCGTCAGGTCGTCGTCGTCCAAATGGACGACACCGCTGTACTTGCCGAACTTGCCGCGCACCTTCGACACCACCATGTGGCGAACCGAGAAATTGATGCCTGAGTGCGCCACGTCGATATTCCAGTTGCTCTTGGTCATGGTCTTGCTCCGTTTTTTCTGAGGAGGGCTTGCTGTTTCCCTCGTTGTTTACGGAGTTCAGAATGAGCCCGTTCCTCCCATAGGACTAGATATCCTAAATTGGAATAACTGTTCCATATGTGGTACAATCTGGCATGGACCTCAATGAAATTACGGTGTTTGCCAAGGTAGTGCAGGCGGGCAGTTTCACGGCAGCCGCGAAGCAGCTGGGAATGCCGAAGTCGACCGTGAGCCGCAAAGTGGCGGAGCTCGAGCAACGACTCGATGCGCGCTTGCTGCAGCGCACCACCCGCAAACTGAACCTCACCGATGCAGGGCGCACCTACTACGACTACTGCGCACGCATCGTGAGTGAAGTCGATGAAGCCGAGCGTGCCGTTACCAGCTTGCAAGCGGCGCCCAAAGGCCTGCTGCGCGTCACCGCACCGATCAACATGTCTTTCTTGGCCGCCTCAATCAGCAGCTATCTGAAGCGTTACCCCGAAGTGAGCATTGATCTGTTCTGCACCGGGCGCACTGTCGACCTGGTTGAAGAGCGTTTCGATGTCGGCATTCGCGCAGGGGTGTTGGCGGATTCAACTTTGATTGCTCGCAGCCTTGGAACGGCCAAATGGTTCATGGTCGCAACCCCGGCTTACCTCAAGAAGCGAGGACGCCCCCGTTCGCCCGAAGACTTGAAGCGCCACGACTGCCTGCTGTTCGGCCCCAGCGGACACAACGCCCCGGAGCTTCGTCTGGAAAGTGCCGGCAAATCGCTGCAGCTTTCCGTGTCCGCGCGCCTGATGAGCGGCGACTCCAATGTGCTGCACAGCTCAGCGCTGGCAAATCTCGGCATTGCCGTGTTGCCGGCTTTTGAATGCGTCGACGACTTGCGTGCCCACCGATTGGAACGCGTACTCAGCGATTGGAATCCGCCGTCAACGGGCATGCACGTCGTCTATCCCAGTACCAAACACTTGTCCCCGAAGGTGAAGACCTTCGTAGACCATTTGCAACACGGCATGACGCCGCTCCCTTGGGAGCTGGGCCCACTGCCAGAATGATCCCTAACCGGTGAGCCCAAAGACTTTGATCGCCAGCGCGATACACACAACGAGGACGACAACAGCGATCACGACCATCAGCCACAGCCGAGTGCGCGAGGGGCGCAGGGAATCCCAGCGGGCAGGCGGGAAATCTGAGGGCACAGCGGCCGGCGGCGGCAGCGGCGGGGGCAACGGATCGGGGGGATTGGAATCAACGGGGACGAGCGCGGGGCCGGCGTTGGTTTTGAGGATCCAATCGTATTGGCCTGCGTCCGCACCGATGAAACGACTGAGCTCGCGCGCAAATTCGATGGCGTTCTGGTAGCGATCATTGGGCTCTTTCGAGAGCGCCTTAGTGATCACGCTCGCCAGCCCAGCGGGGAAGCGCATTTCTGGCACACGCAAATCGAGCGGAATGGGCTCGGCCACGACGTGCTTTTGAATGTGCTCCATGGGCGTGCGCGCTTCGAACGGTAACTTGCCGGTCAACGCTTCATACAGAATGATAGCCAGCGAGTAGATGTCGCTGCGCGCGTCCAGTGTTTTGCCTTGGGCTTGCTCGGGTGACATGAATTCCGGTGTGCCGAACACCATGCCTTCCTGTGTCAACTGAACCGAACCGGGACGCATCTGATTTTCTTGCAACTTGGCCAACCCGAAATCCAAAACTTTGGGGAACTCCGGTTGCTCTTCGCGTTTGCACAGGAAAATATTCTCGGGCTTCAAGTCGCGGTGGATGATGCCCTTCTCGTGGGCTTCCTGCAGCGCGCCGCACACTTGAATCAAAATGGGGATCGCGCGCTCAACCGGCAGCGGACCCCCGCGCTTGACGGCACGGTTCAAATTCCGCCCCTCCAGGTACTCCATCACGATGTACAGCGAGCCGTCGGCCTCCAATTCGCCGTACTGGTACACCTTCACCGTGTTCGGGTGAGTCAACTGGCTCATGGCACGAGCTTCTCGGCGAAATCGCGTCGTCAAATCCTGGCGCCCCGCGAGCTTCGGGTGCAAGATCTTGATCGCCACTTCGTTGCCGCCTGCGGGCGGTGCCGCGCGGTACACCGACCCCATTCCCCCGGTACCAATCTTCTGGAGAATACGCAGCTGCCCCCCAAGAACATCGCGATCAATAAAGGGATCAGACTCCGCCACGGCAGGGAGTTGATACCAGAACTTGGCCACGGAGACGAGCCCTCAGCAAAGAATGCTGGCACATGAATCACGCGGGCTTTCTGCACAGCGAGCGGCTTAAGCAAGCAGGATTTGCGCACGCTTTTTTCACTCGACAAGGCGGCGTTTCCCAAGGCGCATACGCCTCGTTGAATTTCTCTTTCGGTGTTGGCGACGACCCAGAGTGCGTGAATGAGAACCTGCGCCGCGCAGGGCATTGCCTCGGCGTCGAGCCAGCGCGAATTTGTTTTGTCTCGCAAGTGCACGGTCGCGCCGTGGTGGCGCTGGCCGCCGAAGCAACCCGCGCTGAGGTGATGCACCAAGAGGGAGATGCCGTCGTGGCGCTGCGCGGCGCTCTGGCTTGTGCTGTGCGCACGGCCGATTGCGTCCCGATCTTGCTGGCAGATCCGCAAACCGGCGCGGTTGCCGCGGTGCACTCGGGCTGGCGCGGGACGGTTGCCAACGTGACCCAGGCCACCGTTCAATGCATGACGACGGAGCCGAGTCGCT
>DATJEQ010000048.1:0-4285 GCA_035496495.1 Polyangiaceae bacterium | reverse complement strand
CAGCGCAGGGGTGATGGCGGCAATCACTCACCTTTACGAGCGGGTGGATGGCAAGGGCTTCCCCAATGGCCTGTCGGGCAACTCCGTACCGTTGCTCTCGCGCCTGCTCGCGGTGTGCGACAGCTTTGTAGATCTGATTCTGAATTCGAATAACCCGTTTGGTCGTACGCTCAGCGATCAGGACGCGCTGCTTGCGTTGAAAGAGAAGAGCGGCACGCTCTTCGATTCAACGTTGCTGGCGCAGCTGGCAGCAGTGATCGTCGATGCGGGCGTCGATCTGCGGCTGCGCCAACGGCAGGTGACGATTTAGAGCGCCGCGCCCACCACGAACTGGAAGTGCATGGATTCAGCGCCCATTACGGCGGGCAGCGAGCCCGTGAACGTTTGCGTGACGTCGCCGCTCACACTGATGGTGAACGAGCCCGCTCCGCCGCCACTGTAGTTGACCACCCAAATGTCGTAGCTGCCCGGCAGCGCGGTGGTGAACACGATATTTTCGACGTGTTCGGAGGAGTCGCAGCTGTTCCCGACGCATTGATCCACATCCAGGGTCCCGCCATCAGCCGTTTCATTTCCAAAATAGATCTGGTTCAGATTGGGCGTCGTCAGGTGCAGATCGAAATCTGAATTGACGAAAAACGACAGCGAAACACGCAGCACGCCTGCACCCACGCAGTAGCCGCCAAAACAATCGTTGCCCGGTGTGCATTGCTCTGCCGCGGTACACGGCTTACCCGCTTCGCCAGGTGGCGGCACCAGCGACATCAGATCGCACTGGTCGGCCGGAATTTGAACTTCGCCAATGTCGACGCAGGTCTGTGGGGCGCTGCAGTTGCCCGCGTTCGCGGGCATGGTGACGCTTTGAGTGAACGCGCCCACGCGCAAATCGGATGACCACGTCTGCGCTCCCGTGACGCAGAAGCCGCCATCAGCACCAATAGAGTCGAACGAGCTGATGCCATCGGGGCCGGTGGCTTGCACACGTGCACCGCCGCAGGCGGCCACAGAAGCGGGAGCGATCTTGCCTTTCACGCAGGCTGTCTTAAAAGCGCGGTCTGCATTCCAGTATCCGAAATCCGGCAACGTGTAGGTCTGCACAGTGTCTAGCGTGGAAACGGGCGCAACCGGATCACTCCATTGCCCGTCATTGGGGTTCATCACGTAGCCTTGCCATTCGCCCGCTCCTGCAACAGTCGGCGAATCAACAGGGATCTGAATATTGGCGCCGGGCATTGGAATTTGATTGCCCTGGGAATCCTTCAATTTGAACCAAATCATCCCGGCAGACTGCAAGCCTTCATCGGTTGGGGCATCGACAAAGCGCAGATCGCCGGGCCCATTATCCGGAGAGAACGACGCGAATTCCAACGTCCCTTGTTGAGCCATCGGTTGGTTGAACGACACCGTGCTCATCGTGCCACTGTTGCCAACATCGATGCTGGCCATCATGTCACCCGGCTGCAGTGCTATCGCTTGAATACGCTGCATGACCACGGGCACGCTGTAGGTCATCATGCCGGGCTTTACCGGAACACGCACAATCTGCGGGGCGTGTTCCGGCGCTTCGAACTGCAACGTCACTCCTGTGGGCGTCGTGTCAGCCGAGAGGCTAAACAACCCGCTCGCATCCGTTGTGGCCAGCGTCACACCGGCGACTTTCACGGTAGCCCCCGCAACAGGCGCTCCCGTGCCGCCCACCGTGTTGTGCACGTAACCTTGGATCTGAATCATGGAGGGAAGTGGCAGGTTGCCCGCATCCGGTGCGCCATGCGTCATGCCTGCGTCGGGGCCAGAGGGCATGGACCCAGCGTCGGCATTGTGGGTTCCTGAATCAGAGCCAGTCCCGGAGCCCGAATCTGATCCCGACATGGGATTGCCACCGGTGCCGTGAGCCACACAGCGGTTGTAATCGGAGAGCAGAGCGCGGCAGCTGGCCGAACAGCCATTGACCCCGTTGAGCTGGGGCAGGCTGCTCAAGCTGCAATTCGCTGTGCCGTTGGCATCTGCGCAACAGCCAATGAAGTCGTCCCACTGACCCCCGCAACTCCTGCTGTCGGCCCTTGCCGCCTCAGTGGTGCAGCTGCTCAAACACGTCGCTGTGCTGGGCAGTGCGCTTGCATCGGCACAGTCGGCCGCCTGGTTGCTGCAGGCAATGGGGCATTGCGCGCCAGAGTGCACCGCCGCATCTCCACGCGACATTCCACCGCCACTGCTGCTGCTGGAGATGCAACTGATAACGTGGATGGATACGACGCCCAGAGCGATAAGGATGCCCACGCGAGATCGCACGCGTAATGAATGCTTTGTGGTCATGAGTTGTGTCCTCGGACTAAGAAAGCGGCACAGAACCGCACCGCGCGGTCCGACCAACGCGCAGTATAACCCGCAAGGTGCCCACTGTCTTTATCGCTGACTGCAAGCCGCGGGAAATTGGGGGGCCGCATGACACGTGGGGACAACGCGCCCACATGGTCGTACACGACTCATTCGGGCGGCTTGTATTCCGCCGGCAGTGAAGAACCTTCGCCGAAGAAATATTTCTCGCATTCCTTCATCCAAATGCGTTGCCCTGCTTCGCTCACCAAGTCCAAGCGGTATTCATTGATCAACATTTTGGAATGCTCCAGCCAAGCCTTCCACGCTTGCTGTGAAACGTTGTTGAAAAGGCGCTGACCCAGTTCGCCTTTGAAAGGCGGCTTCTCCAAGCCCTCACTGAGCACACCCAACTTGACGCATTGAACTTGTCTGGACATGAAAACCTGTAAATCAGCGCTGACTTTGCTGTGCTGGGTCAAGGTAGGGCATCCCCACCACAAGCGCAATTGTTTCACCGTTGCGCCACAGGCGTGCACCGATCGCGCCATCGTGGCGCGCGCGAGCGGCGAGCACCCGATCGGCAATTTGCTGCTGGCTGCTCACTGGCACACCAGAGACTTCAAACAAGATGTCGCCTTCTTGCAACCCGATGCCGAACGAGGAAACGCGCGACAATTTCAACCCACTGGGGTGACCGGCCTGCGCCGGCACTGGAACAGCCTGGGGCACCTTCCCCGCCTGCACCAGCGAGAGCACCGTGTGATCGCTGACTGACAGCCACCGCTCGGCGGGCCGATGAGGACGAGCCCTGTCGTTTGTTTGAATGGACGACTGCGCGGCAGAGGGAACCGCGGGCGCTTCGGGGGGAACTGGCGCTGGCCGGGCAACGCTCGAAATTGCAGTTGAGTCGGAACCGCCCAAGGCCAGCGGCCGACTGAGCAGCGAGAGAAAGTGCCCCAACTCTTCGCCCATTGCCGTCACGCGCTCGATAGATCGAAGATAACCAGAAAGCAACGGTGCGGTGAACAACACAAGCCCCAAAGCACGGCGCACCAAAACGAACACAGCGGATCTCGAACGACTCAAGATCGTAGGCGCCAATTGCCCGGAAATGACTTGCCCACGCTATCGCACGTGGGATCAGTGATGATCAGCTCAGGACGATGATTGCTGGCGAAAATAATAGCGTTCTGACGAAAAGCACGGCCGAAGATGATCGCCTCGTCGCGCTCAATGCCGTGCACTACCCAAGCCGGCTCGCGCCAAGGCCCCTCAGGCTCTTCCTCAGAGCCCACACACTGCTCGACGCGGTAGCACCCCAGCACTAGCAGATCGCGCATCACCTGATTGCGCGCGTCGTTCACGCGCCGCGGCAGCAACATAGAGCGCGGATTGTACGCCGTGATGATGGCAAAATCTTTTTGCAGCAGCTCAGGTAGCGTCGACGGATCTCGCACCAATTCGCCGTCGATAGAGGCCCGCATCACCCCCGTTTCGGCGGGAAGCTCATAGACGGTGCCAAAGTACGCGCGCAGTAGGTTCTGGTCCACGGGACTCTCTTAGCACGCTCCAGGTCAGCCTTGGAACCGATAGCCGACCCCGCGCACGGTCAACAGATGCTTGGGTTCGGACGGGTCTTCCTCCAATTTATTGCGCAATTGGAGCAGAAAATTGTCGATTGTGCGGGCCGTACCGTGGTGGGAAGGGCCCCACACACGGGACTGGATTTCATCCCGCGAAAGCACCCGGCCTCCGGCTTGCACCAAACACCACAGAACATCGAATTCCGTCGCCGTGAGCAGCACGGGCTCGCCCCCACGCGTCACTTGGCGCGACAATCGATGAATCTCGATGTCACCCGCGCGGACGATGTCATCCGCAGTGCGCGGCCGCGCAATCGCGTCGCGTCGCAGCACCGCTTTGATGCGCGCCAGCAGCTCAGCCAAGCCGAAAGGTTTAGTCACGTAAT
>DATJEQ010000047.1:0-6799 GCA_035496495.1 Polyangiaceae bacterium | reverse complement strand
CATCTTCTTAGCGTTCTCAGGTAGCTTGAGCGCGCCCGCAACCGTGTTGTTGCCCTTGTTGAACATGGTGTAGACGCCGCCACCCATTTCGATGTCCTGAACGGTCCATCCAAACAGTTCGCTGTAGAATTCTTTGCCTCGCGCTGGATCTTCAAGATTGGCATCGGCCCAACAGAAGTTACCAACGACGGGTTTTGGAAATTTAGGCATGATGATCTCCCGGTTCGCGCACGATGCGTTCATCGTTTGTTCCGAATGTTACCACGCGTCAATCCGACGGATTCACCGTTGCTCTGACGGTTTAGGTCAGAATGTCACATTCGAACGCGGCTGAGTCGGTCTGTACTCATGGGCGTCGAATCGATGTGCATTTTTGTCGCGTAACCTTTTGTCCCAATGCGAACGGTGCGTCTTATTTTATAACTTTCTCCTCTGCGCGAGCTAGATCAGCCGTGTCTGCGAAGCACCGAGACGCCGAGGAGGTTCATCATGGATCAGGAACGAAGACGTTTCTTCACTACAGCTGGGCAGCTTCTACTGGTTCTCCCTGCGGGCTGCGCGCTTTCATTCACGATGGGCGGCTGCAGCAGTGACGACGAATGCACGGGAGAAACTGCGGCGCGCTCTGGCAATGATTTCTTGTACACCTCAAGCTGTAACAACGGTCACACGCACACGGTGACCATCACGTCGACCGAGCTCACAGGCCCGCCCAGTTCTGGTATCATCCGCAGTAGCTCCAACACCTCGGGCCACGCGCACACGATTTCCCTGACTCAAGCTGAGTTGAACAATATCAACGCCGGGCAAACCCTGATCAAGACGTCCAGCGTGGTTGGCGGTCACTCGCATGATTTCAAATTCATGAAAGTGTGAACACCCTTCAAATCTGCCGCTGCTGGAAAGCGGGATCACGATTTTTGAGAGGGAAGCCGCATTGAGCGGTGGTATTATAGTGCCGATCTATGAGGCGGGCGGTTCGCGCGGTGAGCTTGTGGAGCGCGTCAATGGCGTTCGCTTGCTCTCACAGCGCAGCGACGAATTCAGGCGGATCGACCTTTGGCGCGAGTTCCAGCGGTGGCTCACGATCGGGGACCATGGCAGCAGGCGGTTCCACACAGGGAATCGCACAGGCTGGTGCAGCGCAAGCGGGCGCTACCCAGGGCGGCTCGGCGAACAGCACTGCTGCACAGCCCGGCTTCACCACAGCGGGCAGCGGGGGAACGGCCCTTACGAATTTGGGCGATGCAGGTATTGTGGGAGGCGCAGCGGACGGCGGCGATATCAATGCCGCGGGTGCCGACGCGCCGAATCAGCGGACGGAATACACCGCGGACGATGCGATTCTCCTGAATCCAGAGCGCGGCTTTTACAGTTACGGCTCGCTCAGCGCGGGCAGTTCGTTCAGTGACGTGCGCAGCGCTGGGCGTTCACTGGTTTACGCCAACGTCGAGTTGCAGAATTACCTGGGTGACAATCACGCGCAGGATCTTCCGCAGGCGCTTTTCTCAGATGTACAGGCAGGTTTCGACGCCGCTCGCGCGGCGCGAGTGAAGGTGATTGTGCGCTTTCGATACGACGAGGGTGCGGGTTACCCCGGGGGAACGAACGACGCGCCGGAGATGTGGATTGAGCGCCACATTGCGCAGCTCAAGCCGCTGCTGGGGACCAATGAAGACGTGCTGTACTTGCTGCAAGCGGGCTTCATCGGGGCGTGGGGCGAATGGCACACCTCGAATAACTTCGTCGATGGCACTGCGGACGCTGCGGCACGCCAACGCGTCGTAGAGGCCGTACTCGCAGCGCTGCCCATGAGTCGCCGAACGGCGGTGCGCTATCCCGCCTACAAGCGCATGTTCTACGGCACTGCTGCAACGACGCCCGCTGATCTGGTCAGCAACGCCGCCATAGCCCGCGTTGGGCACTTGAATGACTGCTTTGTCTCAGGCCCGGGAGACGTCGGCACCTACCAATACGAGGCGCAAGACGTGCTGCAGGCGTACCTGGAGCAAGACAGTGCGCTGGTGCCCAATGGCGGTGAGACGTGCGCGGTCGACGCACGCAATGCGTGTACCACCACGCTGCAAGAGATGGCGCGATTTCATTTCAGTTACATCAACGGCGACTATCACCCTGACGTGCTGCAGACCTGGACAGATGAAGGATGCCGTCCGGAAATGGAACGCCGTCTCGGCTATCGATTGGCACTGACTGCGAGTGAAATGCCGACAGCGGTGCGCCCTGGCGGTAGCTTCACGCTGCACATCGAAATGACCAACGAGGGATTTGCCGCGCCCGTGAATCCGCGCCCAGTATTCCTGGTGCTGGAACACGACGGACAACGCGATCTCGTCGATTTGCAGCAAGAACCGCGCTTGTGGATTCCGGGATCGGTGAGCCTGGTGACGCGCATCCGAGTGCCCAGCGCGGCAGCGGCCGGGGATTACCGAATGGCGTTGTGGTTGCCCGATCAAGCCCAAGGATTGCGTGATTTCCCCGAGTATTCCGTGCGGCTCGCCGCGCAAGGCGTGTGGCAAGCCAGCAGCGGGGACAACACGCTGGGCACGCTGCAAGTGAGTCCGGATGCGCCCGGCGATGCGGTGAGTGACGCACAGAGCTGGTCGCTGATCGTGCAACGCTAAGCGACTGTGCGTGCCAAGTTGTGCCACGAGCCGACCTTCGGCCGGTTCTCTGCACGCGCGCCAAGTCGAGAAATCCACTGATTCCGAGGAAGTACAGCGATTCGGTCTGCTGGCATGCAGCGTGCATCGACGCTTCTTTACATGGAGGGAACGCGCGTATGGCACAGCTCAATCTGAAGACTCGATGGTCGGCTCTCGCTCTGGCGTTAGGGGCGGTGCTGAGCCATGCGCCATCGGCGCCGGCGTGTGGGTGTTTCTCGCCTCCGATTCCGCAACCTGCAGAGGTGAACTTTGCGGTGAATCAACAAGCGGAGCAGATCATTTTTGAGGTGGAAGATGGATTTGTTACCGCACACATCCTGATCAAGTACGCGGGTGATCCCGCGAAGTTCGGCTGGATTGTGCCAGTGCCGGGTGTTCCGGAGCTTTCGCTCTCTTACAACTCGTTGTTTGGATTGGTGGATCAGCAGACGGCACCCCAAGTCACCAGTTCGGATGTCAGCCTGTGTCCTCAGCAGCAATATGCTTGCGAGACACACCCACCGCCTTATTGCGGCGACCAAGCCTTCGGATTCCCCAACACTGCAGCTTCAGGCGGTTCCGCGTCGTTCAGCATGGGGGCCTCTTTTTCACCGCAGGCGCCACCAGAAACACCCGTTGTGCAAGTGCTGTCTCGGCAGACCATTGGCGCCTACGACACGGTGGTTCTCTCCGCGACGCCGGGTGCTCCGGGTGCGGCTTCAGCGGTGGTGACTTGGCTGAACTCCGAGGGATTCATCACCAATGACTCGATGGCGCCGTACATGGCACCGTACCTCGCCGACGGCATGGTGTTTGTGGCAGCCAAACTGGTTCCCGGTGCGGGCGTGGACGAGATCCGTCCGCTCAAGATGCGCTATCCGGGGACAATGCCGATGATCCCGTTGCGTCTGACGGCGGTGGCGGCCGAGCCCCACCTGCCCGTGAGCGCGATCATCTACGCCAACGAGCTGTTTCAGCCCGTGGGGTTGCCGCTGATCAAGCTCGACGCTTCACAGATCACCAACGACTCGTTCAACCGTGTGAACTATCCGATGTTGCTCACGCGTTCGATTGAGGACGCAGGCGCCGGCGCATTCGTGGCGGAATACAGTGGGCCGCCGCCGACCTACCAAGACCCGACCGGTTGCTGCTCGCGGGGCACAGATTGGTGTGGGGTCGGTGGGGACGGTCAGTGCCAATGCCCAACCGCCAGTTTCGACGCGAGCGACTGTGCCGATCAGGAGGACATCGTCGGAGCGGTCACGACGGCGCAGGACTTGGCCGGTCGCTTCACCACCGTGACGCGGTTGACCACGCGCATGTCTCCCGAGGAGATGGACTTCGATCTGCAGTTCGAGCCACTTGACGCGAAGAACGGCACATTCTACCCGAACGGGCCTCTGACGATACGGGGTAACCGTAACACCTTGACCCAGTGTGCAACCGACATCATCGATGATGCTCAGTACAAGGCGATCACTACGATTCAAGATTGCTCCAGCATGTACTGCGGGCAGGGCACTTGCGTTGCCACCGGGGACGGCGGCATGGGCTGCGCTTGTAACGACGGTTTCGTGGGGCGCAAATTCACCGATATGGATGGCAAACCCAGCATCACCTGTGTGCCGTCCGTAGGCACGGTGGATTTGTCGGCAGGCGGAATTGAAATCCCGGATGTGTGCGCCTCACGTGGTCAATTGACCTCTGGGACGTGCAACCCCGTGGGCGGGTTCGTCACCGCTGCATGCGATCCGGGCTTCGCCGCTGTGTTGAACACCTCTGACTTGCCGGGCTGCAGTCAGATCACAGCCTCTAGTGATTCGCCGGGGGGACTACACATGACCAAAGACGTCGCGTCCATCAAGGTGTGTGCGCCTCCAGCACCACGCTGCAGTAGTGACGGTTGGTTGGTGCGGCTGCCGGTCAGCATCAAAGGTGAGCAGTGTAGTCCCGCGCCGGATCCATCGTGGTTCGTGGAGCCTCCGGCACCGACCTGCCCCACCTCCTCCTCGTCCACGGGCACGAGTGGCGCATTCCCGAACAACGCAACCACAAGTAGCGCAGGGAGCAGCTCAACCACCGAGCCGCGGCCAGCGACGTCCACGATGATGGATACCACCGCGCCTCGCCCGGGCTCTGTCGCGCCGCGTAGCAAGGGGTGCGCCTTGGCCTCAAACCCCGGTCGAACGCAAGGCGCGATCGGCGCTGCGCTGGCTGCGGTTGTATTGGGCTATGCCTTCCGCCGCCGTTCAGGGCTCTCGCGCGCTTAGCCATCAGCACCTATGGCACCAATTCGTGTAGAATGGCCCCGTGGGGCCGATGATGCGCAGGTTTTTGATTTTTAGTGCGCCGCCGGTAGCGGCGAGTGTGCTGGCGTGTGCGACACCGCTGGAGGTGCGCAGCACGACGTTGCCGGAGCCCGACAGCAAGACGCCAACTATGGCCGAACAACCCAAGAAGCAATCCTATCCGGCGACTGCGCTCCTCCCGGTCACGGACGAATACTTCGGCGTCAAAGTCGTCGATGAGTACCGCTGGCTGGAGGAGGCGAAGAGCCCCGAGGTGCAGCAGTGGAACGCCACGCAACAGGAGTTCACGCGAGCGCACTTGGACAAGATCCCAGGGCGGGACGCTATCGCGCAGCGAGTGAGTGAACTACTGGCTTCGCCCAGTGCGACGTATTTTGGTCTGACAGTGCGCGGCAACACGTTGTTCGCGATGAAGGATGCGCCGCCCAAACAACAGCCCTTCCTGGTGACGTTGCGATCCGCGGAGGATCTGAGCGCAGAGCGCACGCTATTAGATCCCGCAGTGCTCGACGCTTCGGGCGGCACCACGATAGACTTTTATGTCCCCTCGAAGGACGGCAAGAAAGTCGCTGTTTCCTTGTCACAGGGCGGCACCGAGAGCGGCTCGGTGCACGTCTTCGATGTGCAAACCGGGAAGGAAATCGGCGACGTAGTGCCGCGGGTGCAAGGCGGCACCGCGGGCGGCAGCGTGGCGTGGAACGGCGCGGGCACAGGCTTTTGGTACACGCGTTACCCACACCCTGGTGAGCGCCCACAATCCGATTTGGATTTCTACCAAGACGTGTGGTTTCACAAGCTGGGCACCAGCTTGGAGCGGGATCATCGTGAATTGGGCGACGATTTCCCGCGCATCGCAGAAACGGCCCTCAGCTCAAGCCCCGATGGTCGTTATGTGTTGGCCAGTGTCGCCAACGGTGACGGTGGAGAATTTGCGCACTATTTGCGCGCCACTGCAGAGGGAAGCAAGTGGCAGAAGATCTCAGCGTTTGCCGACAAAGTCGTCGATATCGAATTCGCGCTGGATGGTACCTTATATCTGATTTCCAATGATCGGGCGCCCCGCGGGAAGATCTTACGCCTCGATCCGCGCAACCCAATCCTGACGGCCGCTGAGATCGTGGTGCCTGAGTCGGACGCGGTGATTCAGCACGTGGAGGCGACGAAATCGCGACTGTACGTCCTCGACATGATGGGAGGGCCATCACAGTTGCGGGTGTTCGACGTCAGCAAGCCTGGGCCAGCGCAGGCATTACCGAATGTGCCCATTCCGCCAATTTCTGCGGTGAATGAGTTGCGGCACATCGGTGACGACGATGTGCTCTTTCAAAATCAGAGCTACACTGAGCCATCGGCCTGGTTTCATTTCAGCGGTAAGGACGGTCAAGCCGCGCGCACGGCACTGGTAGAGACGTCGCCGGCGTCGTTCGCCGATGCCGAGGTGGAACGCACGATGTGCGTTTCCAAAGACGGTACCCTCGTGCCCATCAACCTCATGCGCCGTAAAGGAACGCCGAAGGATGGTTCGAATCCCACCTTGCTGTATGGCTATGGGGGTTACAGCATCAGTTTGACGCCCCGCTTTCAGGCTATTCGCCGCTTGTGGTTGGATCATGGGGGAGTGTGGGCGGTGGCGAACCTGCGCGGTGGCGGTGAATTCGGCGAGGATTGGCACCGCGCCGGCAATCTGACCAACAAGCAAAACGTGTTCGACGACTTCGCGGCTTGCGCTGAGCACTTGATCCGAACGGGCGTCACTAACCCCGCGAAGCTTGCGATTATGGGTGGCTCCAACGGGGGATTGCTGGTGGGCGCGGCGCTCGTACAGCA
>DATJEQ010000046.1:0-5337 GCA_035496495.1 Polyangiaceae bacterium | reverse complement strand
CCCGGCGGTCAATAACTTCAACCCGTTCCGCCGAAAGTCGTCAGCGCGCGGCACACGTTGGCACAAACCCGCTGTCAACTCAGTGTTGCACGGCATTTTTTGCCCGCTTTCGCTGGCATAGGAGTTGCAGTCTAGGTGCATGCGAGCGCAATTGAACCACGGGAAACTTGGGTTGGTTTGGTGGCGCTCGTATTTCTTGCAGCTCGTGTTTCTTACAACGGGTTGCGAGCGAACACCCCGGTCGGTTAGAAGTATGCGAGCTGGCCGAAAGTGTGCGGGTGATGCGCTTGTTCTACTGGATTGTTGCGCTGATCGCGCTGGGGCTTCTGGCGCTGTGCACCAGCTGCTTCCGCTATTACCGCTGGGAGTCATTGGAGCGGAAACAGGGCCATGCGGACGCCCTGGTCGTACTCGGAATTCGGCTCACCTCAGAAGGCAAGGGCACATTCATCCTGCATGATCGCGTCGCGATGGCGAAACACCTTTTGGACGAAGGGATCGCACCGCGGGTGATCCTGACCGGGGGCAATCCGCAAAGCGGAGTGACGGAAGCTCAGAAAATGAAGGAGATCGCCCTGCGGCTGGGTGTTCCCGAGCAAGCCATCATTGTTGAGTCTCGAGCCACGAGCACTGTCGAGAACGCCGAATACGCCTCGCAGATCCTGGCCTCTCGCGGTTACCGCTCCGGGCTAGTCGTCAGCGACGCGCAACACCTGCGCTACGCCATTCCCGTATTCCGCGACTACTTCCAAGAACACCGACTGGAACTTTACTGGCTGCCCGTCGACTACGACCTGCTCGCTCGCCTAGGCACCGTGCGCCGCCCTGACGATCCTCCTGAATAAAACTGCCTGACGCACAGAGCGTTGAGGCAAAGCGTCACATTGGGGCATGAGGGGGCTCACTAAGTGCTGGATTTTCGTGCGGCGTCAATGGGTTGGAGTTGGCACTGGGATTGCTGGGTATTGGGTGGAGGTAACCATGGCCATCTATTCGCATGGATCTGCGCTGTTGCCCGTGTTGTTCCGGACCTCAGCTTCATTGCTGTTCTTCTCGCTTCCCGTAGCGTTTGCTGCCTGCAGCTCGGATAAGCCCACGATCGCTCGACAATCGCAAGCGCTGCACGCTGAGTGTTCCGAGAGGACGGACGCGGCGGCGCCAAGCGGTTGGGTCTGTCCTAACGCTCTCACGGTTGAATGCCGCGGTGGCGATGGTCGCCAGGATGTCGACGTCATTCATTGGGTGAATACCGGCGAAGTGAGTGGCGGAAGCTGCGATGAAATGACGCTCAGCGTGAGCGACCCTGGTCCGTTTACTGTGGGCGAGCACCAGATCGACATCACAGCCACGGCTCACTCGGCCGACGCGGGCTCTTCACTCGTGTGCACCGCGGACTTGAACATTGTCGACACTCAAGCGCCGCGCCTGATGCCGCACACCCTGACCCTGTGGCCTCCAAATCACAAGTTCAACACCGTTCACGTGACCGACTGCATGACCGCGATGGACGCGTGCAACGGCCCTGATGTTTCAATGCGCTTTACCAGCGTCACCAGCAACGAGCCCAGTGACGATCTCGGCGACGGTCACACCGCACCCGACATCCAGTTCGACGGATGCGGCAATGTTCAACTGCGCAGTGAGCGTCAAGGCGGCGGCACAGGCCGCGTCTACACGCTGAACGTGCGTGCCGAAGATCCGGCGGGGAACGTGGCCCTGGGCAGTTGCCAGGTGCTGGTGCCCCACGACCAGAGCGGCAAGCCGATGGCGGATGGCGGCAGCGCGGTCGAAGTCACGGCGCCGCCCGCGTGTGCTGGCGACGGAGGCAACTAATCAATCAAGACATTGGCCCAATTGGTCCGAATCGTCCCTTCGTAGGGATCCACGGCCCGGCGCCTCTCTGCTACAAGCTTAGGCGTGCAGCGCAGGGTGGCGCCGAACTTTCCTTGTAGGGGCTTTCTTTATTGGGGGTCGCTTCTAGTCGCGATCTGGATCTTGGCTGCCGGGAGAACGGCGCGCGCCGAGGCATTGGTTGAGGTACGAGGAAGAGCAACGTGCCCGGCTCCCGAGCAATTGCGAACGCTGATCGCTCGGTGGCAAGTGACGCGCCCTGCAACGGACAACGGCGTGTGGGTGGCACAAGTTGAACGCTCGGAAGCTGGGGTTTCTTCGGTACATTTGCTTTCCCCGCAGGGTGAAGAGCGCCTGCACCGCTCCATTGAAAGCGATGATTGCGATGCGCTGGCTAAGGCCTTCGCCATCATTCTCGAAGCGCATTTCATGGACTTGGGCTTGGTGAAACCGCGCCCTGTAGAGCCCGCCCCGCAGCCGCCGCCTGTGGTGAAATTGGTGAATCCCACGGCGGCGCAACAAATCAAAACCCCAAGGTCTCAGTGGGTCATTGGAGCCGGATTGGGCGCTGCAGTGGGGCTGCCCGAGCCGGGTGCAACGGGCGCACTTCAGCTTTCCGGGGGGCTTGTATTTGCCGAGACCTGGGCTTTGCAGTTCAGCCTGATCGCGGGCCTGCCGCAGACCCAGGATGAAGGAGCCGTAGATGGCCGGGTGCGCAGCCAGGCGGTCGAACTTGCGTTGGCAGGCGGTTATCGTTTTTCTCTCAATGATTCTCTATGGATAGAGCCAGAAGGGGGGGTTGGAGGGCGATTCACCCACGCCGAACCGCTCGATCTGCAGGCAGGGGGAGCCAGCTCTTTTCGGCCTTCGGCCCGCCTAGGGCTGAGCTCCGGCCTCAACCTGGGCAAGAACTGGGCGCTGCGCCTGGATTTACTGGGGGATTTACTGCTGGTCCGCGACAAATACGCGGTCGAGCCCCTCGGCGCAGTGGGGGCGGGGCCGCGTAGCCTGCTTTTTCTCATGTTCGGCGTAGAATTCAGGGGATTGTGATCCGAACGAACGGGGTGGGCCATTAAAGAATCGATGGATGCTGCCCTGAAAGACACCGCTGCAAGCCTGGTGTCGGAAGATAGTGCCGAGCGCAACCGCGCCTGGCGGCAGCTGTATGACGCGCATTTTGCGTCGGTGTATCGGCTCGCGTGCCGCAACGGTGTGCTCGCCGCTGACGCCGAAGAGATCGCACAAAAGGTATTCTGCATTGCTCATCGCAAGGTGAGCTCGGCAATGGAATTGAAGAACGTCAGCGGCTGGATCTACGGCATTACGCTGCGTGTGGTGAGCCAACATTACCGTTGGCAACGCGTGCGTCGCTTGAAAAGCTGGATGTTGCCGCACGGCGATGGCGTCATTCCCAATCCAGAGCCGTTGCCCGACGCAACCGTCAATAATGCCGATTTACGAGCACAAGTGAACTGGGTGCTCTCCGTCATGAGTCCAAAGCTGCGCGAGGTGCTGGTATTGGTGGAGATGGAAGACATGCGCCCGCAGGATGTTGCAGAAGTTTTGGGAATTCCATCGAACACCGTGCGTTCGCGTCGGCGCCTAGCGCACGAAGAATTCCAACGCCGTTGGCAGCAGTATTCGGAGGTGCGTCGTGATGACTGAAATTCAACGATCCCCGGAATTGGAGCGAGCTCGGGCTTTATTGCTCGGCATTGAGCCCCCAGAGGGTGCAAAGCAACGCGTGTTGCAAGCGATCACGTTGCGGCAGGTACGTCGCGTGCGCACGGCTTGGCGTTGGGGGTTTGGGTTGGCATTCTTGGCAGCAACGTCCGCCGCCGCCGTGACGGATGTGTTGCCGGTGATGAAATGGGTGCATCGAGTGATTCCACAGGGCGTGAGTTCAGCAGCGAATGAGGGTAATTCGATTGCGGCGCCCGCGCTGCGGATCACTGCGCGCAGCAAGCTTCAGCCACAGGTTATTTCCGATGCTGTGGTTGCTCCGGCGGTCACGCCGCCCCCGACGGAAGAAGCGGTGGCAAAAACGGGGGCAGCGGCCCAGTCGGTTGCTGAGCAGGAGCCGGCGGGGGTTCATCGCAGCGCCCGACGCATGGCGAAGTCACAGGAGCCTTCGGCCGTCGCAACGCCCGCGCCTGTGGCTGCGTCGGTGCCAGCGTCGGTACCAGCGCCAGTACAGGCGCCAGTGGAGCCCAGCGAGTTGTCCGTGATGGTCGCTCAATATCAACGCGCGAAGAGCTTGGAACAGCAAAATCCTGAGCAAGCGCTCAAGGAATTTCGCGCGATGCAGCAACGCTGGCCTCAAGGGCCGCTGCACCAAGAGGCGGATTTGCAGATTGTCTCGCTGCTCAGTCGGTTGGGGCGAGAGGGCGAATCCAAAGAGCAGGCGAACACGTTCTTAAAAGAACACCCTGAAAGCTCGCACGCTGGCGAGTTGCAGCAGCTGCTCAAAGAGTGAACGCGATGCGGATGCGGTTTCTCAAGACAACCGGTCAGCTCTTGGCGCTTGCGACGTGGTTCGTAGGTTGCGATGCGAATCTAGTGCTCGGGCGTGATCCGGCGTCGGGCCAAGCCAGCGCAGGGGGACCCGGCGGATCGATGACGACGAATGTGGGTGGCATCGGGAGTGCAGGCCCCCAGGCGACTGCAGGCCAAGGGGGCGACGTTTCTAACGGCGCTCCCACCGGTTCGCCCTCCGGCGGCGCTGCGGGTAGCGGCGGCACCGGGGGAACGGATCTGGATGGCGATGGCGACGATGCTTCCGTCAATCACGGTCCTCCGAAGGCGTCCCCTGATGCAGATCTGGATCCGGGTTCGGATGAGGACGACGGGGGAATGAATTGAATTATTGCTGAGGAAGCGCACACTCAAATGTGCGTCTTTGCCCGAGCCACCAAGGCGCGCATCTCTTTCGCGGCGTCGGCGTTGGCGAGCTCACCTTGCACCAGACGCTTCATGATCCGAGCAGCAGAAATTCTTCTGAGAATTGAATCGACGAAGTCGAACGTGTTGCCGATAAAAGTGCGCGCGCGCTCGGCAAGCGAGTCCACTCGATCTCCGTGTGGCCCATTGTCACGCAGTTCGGCCTGCAGACGATCAATGACCGCATCGTAAGGCAACGCACCAGCATGCGGATCGCTCAGCTTGCGCGATTGCAGGCCATCGAGCGCCAGTTGAGCATCAAGCGCACCGTAGTTGTCGTGCAGCAGCAATTGATTGAGCAACGCTGCGCGCTGTGCGCCGCTGCTATGTTCCAGCTCAGATAGAATTCCAGAGACCAGGTCGATAGATAGCCAGCGGTAGACGAAATCGAGCCCGGTGCCTTTGATGTTCTGCATCCCCATCAGCGAAGCTTCTGCCCCCGGCGGCAACGCTCCGGCGATGTGTTCAATGATCGCGTCGCCCGAGAGCCGGTGGTCATTCAACGGGATCACGCTGCCCATAAAAAGAGCCCGATATACCGAGGCG
>DATJEQ010000045.1:0-13047 GCA_035496495.1 Polyangiaceae bacterium | reverse complement strand
TCCAGCGTCGTCTGAAGAATGCCGCTGGTGACGTTGAAGAAGCCGATATTCGCGCACAAATTGCCCGTTTGGCATCGTCCAAATTGGGCAAGACAGCAGAGGCGATCGACGGCTGGAAGCGCGTCTTGGATCTGCGCGGTGAAGACATAGAAGCTTTGGGCGCGTTGGCGGATCTGTACGAACAGCAAGAGCGCTGGCCTGAACTCAGCGACGTCTTGGAACGTCATTTCGACATCGCAGAATCCGACACGGATCGAGTCGATGCGCTCACGCGCAGAGCACGGCTTTTCACCCACCCGCTAGGCAAAGACGACGAAGCGCTGGAGACCTGGCAGCGTGTTCTGGATATCGATTTTGCTAACCTTGGGGCGCTCACGGCGATTGCCAACATTTGGCGTAAGCGCAAGAACGCACTGGAACTGGTCGGCAGCCTGCACACGCTGCTGGATCGGGCGCAGTCCGCACTGAGCAACGAAGAAGCCGTCGCGATCTATCGCGAGCTGGGGCGCACCTACGCCGATGAAATGGCGCAGCCGGCCGACGCCGCCGACGCCTGGAATCACCTCGTGGAGATTGCCCCCGGTGACACCGAAGCGCTGGCGGAGCTGGAAAAGATCTACCGCTCAGACGAACGCTGGGAAGAGGTGGTGCGCATTAAGATGTTGCGCGCCGATGCGCTGACGGAGCCGAGCGAGAAGGTCCGTGAGCTGCTTGAGGTCACCCAGCTATGGAAGGATCCGATCGGCAATTACGACCAGGCTACTTCCGCATTCCAACAAGTCCTCACCATCGATCCAACCCATGAAGACGCCTACAAGCAGTTGGAAAAGCTGCACACCAAGGCAGGGCGTTGGGAAACGCTGGTCGAGCTGTACCTGGCACGCCTTGAGACGATCACTGAGCCGCGCGTGCGCAGCACCCTGCTGCGAAAGATCGCTGCGGTATTCGATCAACATTTGAACGACAAGGAGCAGGCGTTCGAAGCGTTAGTCAACGCTTTCAGCGAGGATTTCTCCGACGACGAGACGGTGCAGTACCTTGAGCGCATCACTCAAGCGACGGAGAAATGGGGAGTGTTGCTGGAGACAGCCAACGCATGGCTCGCGGAGCAAACGGAGCCGCGCCCCCGCATCAAGCTCTGCCTACGACTGGGCAAATGGTACGGCGAGGATCTGGGGCATCCGGAATGGGCGCAGCCTTACTACCAGCAAGTGATGCAGTTGGATCCCACCAACGCGCAGGTGCTGCGACAGATGGCCAGCATCTATCGTTTGGGGGCTCAGTGGCAGAAGATGGGTGAGGCGTTGACGCGCGCCCTCGACGTCGCGGTAGCCAACGAAGATCGCAAGATCATTCTATTTGATCTGGGCGAGTTGCTCGAAAAATACATGGACCAGATGGATCAGGGTATCGCTTATTACAAGCGCGCCATTGAGATCGATCCCCATTTCATTCCCGCTCTTGATGCGTTGGAGCGACTGTACACCGCTCGCGACGACGCACCGGAATTGGTCAAGATCCTCTCGCGCAAGGCGGAGGGGCTTGAGCCCACTCCAGAGAACAGCGAAACCCGGCTGCGACTGGCGGATCTGTACGAAAAGCGCATGAAGGATCCGCAGCGTGCTGCGGATGCATACAAGGCAGTGTTGGACGCAGATTCCGACAGCATTGCGGCGCTGCGCGGTCTAGAGCGCGTCTATGAGACGCTCCAGAAGTGGAACGAATTGGTTGAAGTGCTGGAGCGCCAGCTTTCGGTCGTGCAAACGGAGCGTGAGCGCGTCGATGCGCTGCTCAAGATTGCCAAAATCCAAGAGGAGCAATTCCTCAAGGCGGATCTGGCAGCGCAAAGGCTGGAGCAGGTTCTGGAAATCGACCCCACCCAGCTTGGTGCTTACGAAGCGCTGGCGCGTTGCTACCGTCGCTTGCGGCAGTGGCGCGATCTGGTGACCACCTTCGAACGTCACCTGGGCGAAGCCTCAGATTTGAGCCAAAAACTGCAGCTTTACAAGTCGATCGCTGAAGTTTACGCGGACGAACTCGACGACATCGATCAGGCGATCAACGCCTACCAGAATCTGGTCGATTTGGACGACAGTAACATCGACGCGCTTGAGGCGATGGCGCGCTTGTATGAGAAACAGGGCGATGCAGGCCGTGCGCTGGATGCAATGACGCGCGTGGCGGATCTGACGAGCGATGGGCGTCAGCGTGTGGAGATGTATTACCGTATCGGTCGCAGCCTCGAAGAGAAGTTGGGCGATCGAGCTCAGGCAAGGCAGCGCTTTGAGATGGCGTTGGATCTTGAGCCGGCTCACGTGCCCACTTTGGGCGCGTTGCGCACCATTGCCGTCGATGAAGCCGATTGGGAGATGGCGGCCAGCTACCTCGATCAAGAACAGCAGAACACGACGAGCCCACGAGCACGCGCGAAATTGCTGGTTGAGTTGGGCAAGATCCGAGACGAGAAGTTGCAGGATCGGGAGTCTGCCGTTGCCGCTTACAAGCAAGCGATCAGTCTGGATGAGGACTGCGAAGACGCGGCGTTGCCCTTGATGAACGAGCACGTGGCCAACGAGCGCTGGGCAGAAGCCGAGCCGCTAGCAGAACTATTGGTACGCAAAGCCAAGTCGCGCGAGCGCAGCGAACAGCATCTGTTGCAGCGCACCCTGGGGCGGATTGAAGCGGCCTTGGGCAATGACGAGAAGTCTCTCAAGGCTTACCAAGCCGCGCACGCGCTGGACGTGACCGATCAAGAAACGGTCAAGGGCATTGCCGACGCGGCATTCCGCTTGAAAGACTGGCCCAGCGCGCTCAGCAACTACCAGAAGGTACTCACCGGCTTGCCGGAAGAGGCTGCTGACGAGCGCGCCGACATCTACTTCCGACTCGGTTGCGTGAAGCGCGAGCAGGGGCAAGCGAAGCAGGCCATCAACAATTTTGAAAAGGCGCTGGCTTTGAACGTGGAGCATCGACCCACGCTCGAAGCACTGGTGGATTTGTACGCCAAATCCGGTGAGTGGAAAGAGGTTGCGGCCTACAAGCGCCAGATCCTCGACAGCATCACGGATGAGGAGCAGCGCTTGGCGATGCTGATCGACATCGGCGAAGTTTGGGAAAAGCAGAAAGAGCCAAAGAAGGCGATTGAAGCGTTCGAAGAAGCGCGTGCCATCAACGCCAACAACCATGTGCTGTTGCACAAGCTGTTGCAGTTGTACCAAGAAGTGGGCGACTGGCAGAACATGGTCGACACCATTCAGGCCATTGCCGATGTGGAAACGGCGCCGGAAAAGAAGTCCCGTTACCTGTACACCATGGCCCAGCTGTATCGCGACAAGCTGGAGGACATGGATCGCGCAATCGAGCTATTCAGCGCCACCTTGGATCTGAACCCAGATCTCTTGGAGGCCTTCGAGCGTATCAACAAGATCCTTACCCAAAAGAAGGATTGGAAGCAGCTTGAACGGCAATACCGCAAGATGCTCCACCGCGTGGTGGGTAAGGGCAATACCGA
This sequence comes from Polyangiaceae bacterium, assembly GCA_035496495.1. Classification (GTDB taxonomy): domain Bacteria; phylum Myxococcota_A; class Polyangia; order Polyangiales; family Polyangiaceae; genus SZUA-265. The sequence goes on along the minus strand of DATJEQ010000045.1, from coordinate 9,536 downwards.
CCTTGAGTACACCCTGTGGCATCAGCTGGGCCTGATTTACCGCGATCGCTTGAAGGATCTTGCGCCCGCTATCGAGGCCTTCCGTCAGGCGGCGAATCTGAAGCCTGCCGAAGTGACGGAGCGGCAAATTCTCTCTGAATTGTACGAGATGGATGGTCGCTTTGACGACGCGATCGGCGAGCAGCAGAGCATTCTGGAAACGGATCCGCTCAGTGTGGAGCCGTATCGCGCTCTGTATCGACTCTACCTGCACAAGAAGACCTATGACCAGGCGTGGTGCGTGGCGGCCGCAATTGCCTTCATGGGCAAGGCGGGGCCCGAAGAGAGCCGCTTCTTCGAAGATCATCGTCCGCGCGGAATGCTGCAAGTGAAGGGCATTCTTTCGAACGATGTGTGGTTCAAGCACCTGTTCCACCCAGATCTGAATCTGTACGTTTCGAAGATTTTCGAGATGATCTACCCAGCTGCGTTGCAAGCGAAGATCGCGCAGCTCAAGGCGCAGAACAAGCTGCCGTCGTTGAACAAGAAGTACAAGCAAGAGCCTGCTACCTCAACCTTGACCTTCTCCAAGACCTTCGGTTGGGCTGCACAGGTGCTGGGCGTGCAAATGCCCGAACTGTATGTGCGCAACGACGTACCGGGGTCGGTGGTCGCGGTACCGGCAGTGCCGTTGGCTTCCGTTGCTGGGCAGACGGTGCTCACGGGTTTCCAGCCACAGGAGCTGACGTTTATCTGCGGCAAGCACCTGGCAGGCTACCGAGGCGAGCTGTACATCAAGAATCTGTTCCCCACTCAAGCAGAGCTCACCATCATGCTATTTGCCGGCGTGATCCTGGCAGCTCCCAACACCCCGATGCCGGGTGATATGGCGCAGCAGATCCGCATGACCGCCCAAGAATTGGCGAAGTACATTCAACCGGTGCAGCTGGAAGGCCTGCGCACGGTGGTGCGTCGGTTTATCGATGAAGGCGCGAAAGCGAATGTGAAGCACTGGGCAAATGCTGCTGAGTTCAGCGCGACCCGTGTCGCGTTCTTGCTGTGCGGCGATCTCGAAGTGGCAAAGAAGATCGTGACGGCAGAGCCGGTGACGCCGGGTTCACCTTCAGCCAAAGAGAAGATGAAGGATTTGCTGCAGTTCAGCGTGAGCGAGCACTACGGTGCCCTGCGCCGCGCCTTGGGTGTAGAAATCCAAGTCCAGGGTTAGCGCTGCGTAATAAGAACTTGTCTGGGACAGAACCTGCTCGGTTCTGGGGCCGGGCAGGGCATGCTTTATTTGCGCAACTGACGGCGGGGGCGACCCGATTCAGGGTCATGGCGTTAGAAGACACGGCTGCGGCCAGAGCAGAGACCACCTTAGAGCTCGTCACCGAACATTTGGAGGCTGACCTCTGGGCACTTGAGGCAGAAGGTCCGGCAGGAATTTGCCGAGTGGAGCTCAAGGGGTGTGATCCGCTGATCCTGGGCAGCGGCGAACACGCGGATTTGCGCATCGCAGATCCGACCATCAGCGCTCGACACCTATCCGTGCAAATCACGTCGCAGGGTGTTCAATTGGAGGATTTGGATTCCACCAACGGGATGTTCATTGGGGCAACTCGGGTACGCGTGGCGCTTGTGAGCGAACCGGATACCCGATTGGGTGTCGGGCGCACCACGCTCACGCTGCGCCGTGCGGGGAAAAAGTTGCCAGGGTGCGAGGTGCTGGTTCCGGGCCTGGTAGGAAATTCACCTCTGATGCGACAACTAGCGAACGACATCGTTCGCTATGCGCCGCTTTCAGCTCCGGTCTTGATCGAAGGGGAATCCGGCACAGGGAAGGATCTGGTGGCGCGTGCCTTGCACCAGCTGAGCGCTCGCCAGGGTGCGTACGTGCCGCTCAACTGCAGCTCGCTTCTGGAAGGGTTGGCTGATTCGGAATTGTTCGGGCACTGTAAAGGCGCTTTTACGGGGGCGGTAGCGCAGCGCACGGGGGCTTTCGTGCAGGCGGATAAGGGCACGTTGTTCCTGGACGAGATTGCGGAGTTGGCTCCGTCGGTGCAAGCGCGTCTGTTGCGGGTGATCGAAGACGGCCAGGTGAGGCCCGTTGGCGCAACCGGTGTAACGCGGGTTGAAACTCGGTTAGTGACTGCGACTTGGAAATCACTGCCGCAGGCGGCTGAGAATGGGGAGTTCCGCGCGGACCTGTTGCACCGCATCGGCATGGTCGTGTTGCGGGTTCCACCGCTGCGCAAGCGCAAGGGCGACATAGCGGGGCTTGCCGCCGTGTTGCTGCGTCGCATGGCTAAGGATGTGGGCGAAAAGGTTCTCACCCAGGGCGCCTTGGAGCAGTTGCGCCAGCACGACTGGCCTGGAAATGTACGCGAGCTGCGCAGCGTGCTGTATCGCGCGGCGTTGTGCAGCGAGGGCGCGGAGATTGCGCTTCAGCACGTGCGAGAGGTTGCTCCTGAGGCGTCCAACCGACGCGCGGTGGGCATGACGTCGGATCAGGCGTGGCGGCTGCTCCATGCGTCGGGTGGTAATGTCAGTCGCGCCGCGAGGCAGGCTAAAGTAGCGCGTTCCACTTTTCGCTCGTGGATGGCGCGCGTCGATAACGACAGCGCGGATTCGTGACGAGCTTACAGCGGCTGCTCAAGGTCGGCCCATTGGCCAGAAGGTGCTGGCTTCTCGCGAAAAGGTCAGGATCTGGCTATTGGTCGATGGATGGCCTCCGCTCGCCATTGGGCTCTTCTGGCGCTTGTGGTCGCTCTTGCGATCGCCTGCCAGCGCACGCCAGAGCAGACCCAGAAGAAGCCGCCCGTGACGCAGTGGCAGGCCCCGTGGGGATCGGGGGCGCTTCCAACCCGCGCCGAGGTTGTCGCAGAGGCGGATCGGTTGGCCGTCGCCGCACAAGCGCTGCAAGGGGCAGACGCTCTGAGATTAATTGCAATTGCGGCAGATCTGCGTGAGCGGGTTTGGCGCCGGGACGGTCGACAGCCGGATCTGCTGGAAGCGATCGAGCTGCAGCATCAGGCGCAACGGATAGAGGGCCCCGAGCAATGCCATCACGCTCTGCAAGAGGCCGCGCTGCGCAGTGAATCCACCGCAGATCTGAGTCAACTCTATGAGCAAGTCTATTTGATTCGCGGCCGTTTCCGTGACGATGCCAAATGCGTCGAGCAGGTCGACCAAACCTTGACGACGGTTGCCGCCTATAAACCCCCGGCTGATCGATTGGCGGCACTCGACGACGAAGCGCGCAAGCTGCGCGGAGACAACGAGTCTTCATCGGGTGCTGCTGCTGCGTCGGCGTCGGTTACATCACGTGTCGTAACGCCAGGCGGCGCTCCGGGAAGCAGAGCTCCCGAGATGACCGGTCCTTCGAAGATCACACACATCGAGCGCTATCCAGGAAAGGATGCGGCACGGGTCGTGGTGTTCCTGACAACGCCCGCATCGTTCACGGTGGGTCAAGTAGCGCCCAACGCGGCCGGGAAGGATGGCCGCCTGTTCGTCGATATTCGGCAAAGCAAGTACACGGGTCCGAAGGAATTCAATCTGGGAGGTATCGTCGAGCGCGTGCGCATTGGGCAACAGCAGGACGCGATGCGGGTAGTTTTGGATCTCTCGGATTCCGTCCTGGATCAGGTGTTCTATTTGCCGGAGCCCTTTCGCCTGGTGATTGATGTGTCGCGCAAGGGAACTCAAGCCAGCAAGCCCGAACCCAACAATGAAGGGCCAGGCAAGCCAGAGGAGGGCAAGCCAGGGCGAAAAGACCGCGAGATCCAGCGGGTGGTGCTCGATCCCGGGCATGGCGGGCACGATCCGGGAGCCACGGGCCCTTCAGGGTTGCGCGAGAAGGATGTGGTCCTTGATATTGCCCACCGCGCTGCCCCGTTGATCGCTCGGGAGTTGGGTATTTCCACGCTGCTCACTCGCGACGTGGATGCTTACGTGCCGCTTGATGAGCGAGTGGCACGCGCCAACGCCTTTGCCGCCGATTTGTTCATCTCCATTCACTGTAACGCCAGCGAAACTCATGGTGGCCGTGGAGTGATGACCTTCGTGCTCGATGCCGCAGCAGACGCCAATGCGTCAGCCGTTGCCGCCCGTGAGAACGCCGCGTCCCTCGCTGCATCGACGGAGTTCGCCACCACCATGAGCCGGTTCTTGGATGCGCATGTGTCCGCTGCGTCGGTTCATTTTGCAGGCTTGGTGCAAAAGGCGAGCTTGGCGGCGTTGTTGCCGAAGTATTCGGATGTGAGGGACGAAGGCGTTCACCGAGCAGGCTTCTACGTGCTTGCGGGCGCTCGCATGCCGGCCGTCCTGGTGGAGACCTCGTTCATCTCCAACCCGAATGACGAGCAGCGTCTGAACATGCCGGACTACCGTCAGAAGCTAGCCGATGGTCTGGTCAATGCCGTGCGGGCCTACCGTGAGGGTCTGTAATCGAAAAATATTCAGTAAAAACAAGTGCTTAGGGTTCTAGAACCGCAGGCAAATACCGCCTGATTCCCGGCCTCCGTGGGGTTGACAACCATGGCTCAGCGTCCCTATCTTGCCCGGTCCCGAAAGTGAGAGGCGATTTTCACCTGAGAGGCCGAAGTAGTGCAGATGACGAAAGCTCAGCTGGCGAAGTTCAAGAAACTCCTCGAGGAAAAGCGACGCGAAATCGTGCGCAAGGCGGAGCTCACGCTCGAGCAAGATATGACGCTCGATGTGGATGACCTGCCCGACGAGATGGATCTGGCATCCAGCGAATACCTGCAGGCCTTCACGTTTCGCCTGCGTGGGCGTGAGAAAGCGTTCTTGGACAAGATCCAAAAGGCGCTCGATCGCATTGGCAATGGCACCTTCGGTATCTGCGAGGAGTGCGAAGAGCCGATTTCGCTTAAGCGACTAGAAGCCCGCCCCGAAACGACCCTGTGCATCCGGTGCAAGGAAGACCAAGAGCGCGTTGAGCGCGATTTCGGCTAGCGTGAGCGCTTAGCAGGGGACCGCTGCGCGGTTGCTCTCTTTGCCAATGCTTTCCTCGCTGGTTTGTTCGCGGCCTTGCTTGCGATCAATTGCTTCTCGCGCTTCGAGGCCTTCCCGGCCCGAAGCAAGGGGGCTAGAAATCGACCGGTGTGGCTGAGGCTGACCACAGCAACCTGCTCGGGCGTGCCCTGTGCCACGAGCTGGCCCCCGTGAGGCCCGCCCTCTGGGCCCAGATCGATCACCCAATCCGCGCACGCGATCAAATCCAGATTGTGTTCGATCACGAGCACCGAGTTGCCCGCGTCGCGCAACTGAAGCAGAGCCGTGAGCAGTAGCTCAATGTCAGCGAAGTGAAGCCCGGTGGTGGGCTCGTCCAGAAGGTACAACGTGCGCCCAGTGGCAGGGCGAGCAAGCTCCGTGGCGAGCTTGATGCGCTGGGCTTCACCCCCGGAAAGCGTGTTGGCAGGCTGCCCCAACCGCAAATAATCGAGGCCAAGGCGTGAGAGCGCCGTGAGGCGTTCCCCCAACTTGGGCACGGCCGCGAACAAGGCGCTCGCCTGCTCGACCGTCAGCCCCAACACGTCGGCAATCGAATAGCCGCGATAACGAATTTCCAATGTCTCACGGTTGTAGCGGGCGCCGCCACACACATCGCAGGGCACGAACACATCCGGCAAGAAATGCATCTCGATGCGACAGGTGCCTTCACCCTGGCAGGTTTCGCAGCGACCGCCTTTGATGTTGAATGAAAAGCGCCCCGCACGATAACCGCGCGCGCGCGCATCCGGCAGCGAAGCGAACAGCTCCCGTAGGTGGGGCAGGATCCCGGTATAACTTGCGGGATTGGAGCGCGGAGTGCGACCGATGGGTGACTGATCCACGCTCACGATGCGATCGATGTGCTCCAGACCGAGCACTTCCTTGCAGCCGCTGACCGATGGGGAGCGCCGTAAATGGGCCAGTGCCGCGGGCAACAGGGTTTCGGCGAGCAGCGTCGTTTTGCCGGAGCCACTGACTCCAGTGATGGCCGTTAGCAGCCCGAGTGGAAGGTCGACGGTGAGGTCTTTCAAATTGCGCGAATTGGCGCCCACGATGCGGATGCTGTTGTGCCCCGGGGTTTTGCGCCGTTCGGGAGCCGGCATGGAGCGTTGCCCGTTGAGGTACGGAGCGCTGATTGAGTGCGGATTTTCTAGCACCGCCGCTACTGTGCCTTCTGCGACAATCTGTCCGCCGTGCTCGCCGGCTTTGGGCCCCATATCGACGACATGATCGGCACACAGGATGGCGTCGCGATCATGCTCCACCAAGATCACGCTGTTGCCGCTGTCAACCAGGCGCCGCACGGCCGCGAGCAGCTGCTGATTGTCGCGCGCGTGTAAGCCCACACTGGGCTCATCCAACACGTACAGTACGCCTACCAACGAGGTGCCCAACTGACTGGCCAGGCGAATCCGTTGACTTTCACCCCCGGAGAGCGTGTGCATCAAGCGAGCCAGCGTCAGGTAGGGCAGCCCGACTTCGATCAAGAACCCGAGCCGGGTGACGATCATTTGAATCAGCGGCTCGCCGACCACGCGCTGTGCATTGCTCCTCGTTTTTGAGGTACCCAGTTGTTTGAAGAAATCCCACAGCTCAGGGAGCGGCAGATCACACAATTGGGCGATGTTCTTGTCGCCCACGCGCACGGCCAGCGCCTGTGGGCACAGCCGAGCGCCCGAGCAACTCGGACACTGTTGTTCACTCAGGAAACGAGCGAGATCATCCGGTGAGAGTGCGCCTTCCTGCAACTCTTCGTCGGTAGGATCGTAGGCATCCCCCAACTGCCGCAAGTGCTCCAGCTGCCGCAGCACACCGGTGTGCGATTTCCCTCGTGTTGCTTCAGTGCCATGCAAAATGACCTGTATTTGCGCCGGCGTTAACTCGTTCCACGGCTTGTCAGCGTCCACCCCAGTTGCCTGCACGAGGAGATTGAGTTGCTCAGCGGCGGCCGGAGAGCCCGGTCGCCCCAGGGCCAACAACGCGCCTGCCCGCAGCGTACGTGTCGGGTCTGGGATGAGGCGTTGCAGATCGACTCGACTTGTAACGCCCAGGCCGCCGCAAGCGGGGCAGGCCCCTACCGGTGAATTGAAAGAAAATAGCGACGGCTCGAGCGCAGGAAAGGAAATGTTTTCTTCCCAATTGATCCAGCGCTCACTGAATGCCTCTGGATTAGCGCTGCCGGCGTCGTCAAGAAGGAGCGTGCCATCTCCCACCTTGAGCGCGAGCTCCACCGAGTCCGTGACCCGTGCTGTGATTCCCGACCGCACCACAATGCGATCGATCACCACTTGTAGGTCGTGGCCTTGATTAGGATCGATCGACGGATCGTCGCTCAAGTCGACTGCTACGCTGTCGATCCGCGCACGGACGAAGCCGTCGCGCCGCAGCGCGTCCAGCTCGGCTGCGAGGTTGCCCTTCTGATTGCGCACAATGGGCGCGAGCAGTGTCACCCGACTGTCGTTCGGCTTATTGCAAATGACGTCGACAATTTGCTGTGCGCTGTGGGATTGCAGGACCTTCCCGGAAATGGGGCTGTGGGGGACCCCCGTACGCGCGAATAACACACGCAAGTAGTCAGCGATTTCAGTGACGGTACCGACTGTGGAGCGTGGATTTTTCCCCGGAGCTTTCTGTTCCAGCGCGATTGCCGGGCTCAGCCCTTCAATACTGTCAACCTGAGGCTTGGGCAATCGATCTAGGAATTGACGTGCATAAACCGACAACGATTCCACATAGCGCCGCTGGCCCTCGGCGTAGATCGTATCGAACGCTAAGGACGACTTGCCGGACCCGCTTGGCCCCGTGATCACGACCAAGCGCTGGTGGGGCAAATCACAACTGACGTTCTTGAGGTTGTGCTCGCGCGCACCACGAACAGCTAAGAATTTTTCGCGCACAGGGGGCATTGCGAAGTTGGCAGTCTACACGTTGTGTGGTTAGGTGATAAAAGGACAAAGCGGCGCATTTGGAAAATACTGCTCATGATCAAAGCGCTGCTTTCTGTCGCGATCCTGGTCGTGTCTCTTGGCATGGCGGCCTGGCTGGTGCACTCCCGCAAGAATCTGGCATTGCAGCAGGCAGGGCAAGCGGTTGGCCACATTGCCCACACTGGCCATGGTGCCCACACGGAGCGGCGGATGGAGCGCGGTGCACAGCCGCTAGCGATCAGGGATCACAGCGCCAGTGACGTGACGGCGCAGGCACCCTCGGATGAAAATGCTCTCAGTGTAGCGGCCTGCGTTCCGGGGATGGTGTTCGTCGCGGCTACGCCGTGTGCTAAGGCCGACTGCGTGCCGGCAGCGGCAGTGTGCATCGATCGTTACGAATACCCAAACCTGGCCGGAGCAATGCCAGCGACGATGACGAACTTCAGCGATGGCGAAAGAGCATGCGCGGTGGAGGGCAAGCGCCTGTGCACTGAGCAGGAATGGACGCGTGCTTGCCTGCCGCCGGCCGAGGCCGACGGGAAATCGGTGACGCTGCCGCAGCGGTGCAATTTCGGTCCAGCGGTCAAGGCGCCCGAGCCCACGTCGGCTAAGGATGAAGATGTTGCGGGAATGCTGCAGGCTCTGGATCGGCGCGTGCCCAGCGGAGCAATGGCTGACTGTGTGAGCAGTGTTGGGGCCCACGATCTGTTGGGAAATTTGCAGGAATGGGTGGCAAGCGGCGATTCGAGCTCCAAAGGAGGCTTGAAAGGCGGGCATTTCGCGAGTGTTGAGACGGACTGCCGTGACGTGAGCTATGCAAGCGATGCGTTAACACGACGGCCCTTCAATGGATTTCGCTGTTGTTCACAGCCATTGATCGCAGTCGGGCAACGGACCAGGCCTGCCCGGCAAGAAGCCCCTTAGCGGCTCCGGTGTCACGCAGGTTCCCGGGTGTTGCGGTTGCTAGCCCCAGCCGGTTCGGCTAGCTTGCGCGCGTGCAGGGCGCGCTTAGGAGTATCCCTTGGCAAATTCGGTGGCTGAAAACAAACGTATCGGTACGGCCCACCCGCGCCCGCAGTTCGAGCGACCGCGCTGCTGACCTGGGCGCCTTGGGCGCTGGTGACTTTCGGGCCCATAGCTCAATCGGTCAGAGCCCCCGGCTCATAACCGGGCTGTTCCTGGTTCGAACCCAGGTGGGCCCACGCTTGCCCGGCGCTTGTTGCGCCGCCTCACTGCATTGACCAGAACAAGGTATTAACACGTGACGATTCAAGAGGAAATAACAGCACTGGAGAGCCTGGCTTCGATCGATGCGGCGTTGGCGACGATTGAGCAAGAGATTCAGAAAGAACGCGAAGAGCTCAAGCAGAAGAAAGAGCAACTGACTGGGCTAGAAGCGAAGATAGCCAAGGCCAAAGCCAGTATCGACGACATGGAGCGCACGCGCGGCGAACTCGTGCAGGACGCACGGCAAATGAGTTTGCAGATGGATCGTTCCCGCGAGAAATTGGCCAGGGCACGCAGCGAGCGCGAAGTGAACGCAGCGCAGCGCGACACCGAAGAGCTTCGCAAGCTGTACCGGGATCGCGAGGTTGAAATTCAGAAGCTCACGGGGTT
>DATJEQ010000044.1:0-3426 GCA_035496495.1 Polyangiaceae bacterium | reverse complement strand
GGCTGGGTTGGGCCGCGGCGCAACTGGACGGTGCGCCCCGCGACGCTCTCGGGCAATGACAGCCCGTCGCGATAGAAGAGATTGTAAGTATCAAACGGGATCACGCGGCCATCGGGGTTGGCGATGGTGATGCAGCTGCGTTTGACGCTGCGTACATCGAGACTTTCCGCGTCCATGAATTGGACGATCATGACGCGGAACACATTTTCGTAACTCAACGTGGCGGCGGATTTCAGATCCGGCAAACAGCACAACAGACGGCCGAGCCCGGCTGCCGCTGACTCAGGCGAGTGCCCGGCCGACAACAGATCATTGAGTTCGCGACGGATCGCGGGGTGGCGTTCCAGCGTGATCGTGTCAGAGGCGGCTTCGATCAGGGCCTGCTGCGAAATAAGGCCTGTGAGGGGTGTGGCGCGCCCTTCACGCTTGAGCGCATAGGCCATGGCCAGGCAATCCGGGTGGCAAGGAACCGGAACGATATCCGCCGGTTCGAACAACGAATGTTGATCGAGGACGGCCTGTCGCACTTCCGACAACGTCAGCCGGTGCTGCGCGGGATCGTAATCCGTGGCGCGGCCTGCATGCTGCACGGGCTGCAGGGTCAGCCCACGCACACAGCGGTAGCCCAGCGCAAAGTCGATCAGCTGCCCCAGTTCGAGATCGTTCACGCCGCGCTGCACGGTGACCACCAGCGTCGTCGACAGCCCCAGGGCTTCCAAGCGATCCAGCGCTTGCCGTTTTTCTGAAACGAGATCACGACCGCGTAGGGCCTTACAAGCCTCACCGGCGAGTGAGTCGAACTGCAGGTAGATTTCGAACCCCGGTGCGAATTGCGCGAGCTTTGCCGCAAATTCTGCCGACTGTGCAATGCGCAGGCCGTTGGTATTGAGCATCAAGTGGCGTATGGGCCGCGCCTTTGCGGCGGCTAAGATCTCGAAGATCTGGGGATGGGTAGTGGGCTCGCCCCCGGAGATCTGTACGACATCCGGTTGGCCTTCATTCTGCACAATGTCGTCGAGCATCTTGCACAGGGTTTCCAAACTGCGATGACCGCCGCTGCGCGGTGAAGAATCCGCGTAGCAGATGGGACAACTCAAGTTGCAGTTGCTGGTGACCTCAAGCAACGTGATACAGCTGTGTTGTTGATGATCCGGACAAATGCCACAGTCGAAAGGGCAGCCGTTGATGGTCTCTGTGTTGGAGCGAAGCGGCTTACCGGCGCGCAATGCCATCGCGCGCTGCTGCGCATAGAAGCCGGGATCGGTCGAGATCAGCACTTCCTGCGACCCATGCCGTGGGCAATTCTTACTCATCCACACGCGCTCGCCTCGCTCGAAGACGCGCGCTTCCACGCGCCCTCGACACACAGAACACAACCCCCACGTGCGCTCTGCGCGGTCCCCCTCACCCCACATTCCCATCCCCCCTGCATATCACACCCGATTCGGCACCGTGATGCGATTGCGGCCCGGTTTTGGGAAGGCTGTCTTTCGCCGGGCCTTGAACTCAGCGCACTGCTTCCGAATGTGCCTATTTCGGAAATCGCACCTTCAGATCAGGGTATTTCGCCCGCATGAATTCGAGGGCGAGCCAGGTATGGCAGTGTCGCAGCGACGGGTTTTTTGTCGTTGGGCAATTGCACCCAATGAAGACATTCTCCTCGCGCGCCGCCTGCGACAACTCATCGAATTTTCCCCGCTCCCGTTTGAATCGCTGTTCCAGGGTGAAGCGGTAGCCCTCAGCAAACCGCTGAAACGCCCCGGTTGCATTCGGGTCCTTCAAAAACTCCGCCACTAATTCCGCCGTCGGCCTGAGCACATGCCGAGTGTGCTTCCGCGTATCCTGCCGAATCCCCTCTTGCACCTCGCGTGGGAGGCTGCTCAATTTCGCAGCGCGTTTGATTTGGTAGCGGGCGAGCATCGCGCATAATTAGCACGGTCGTGATGTTTCTGCCGCGACGCTCATCAAGGGGAAGGTGCGCGACAACCTGCCGCCCCCGGCGACGGCGGCTAACGAGTAATCACCAACAAGCACGTGAGCGCCGTTGGCACGCTTTTGCACAACGATAACACTCCCGCCGAAAGGCTTGCTACCGCCACAAATCTTCCCGCGGTGGCACCCAATTGGGAACAAATTGCGGGCAATCGTGCGTCTTGGGGAGCACGAGTTCGGCGAAATCAATGGCCTCTGAGCGATCGTAACGCAGATCACCGAGGATGGTGCGATCGCCTTCGGTTTTCCAGAACGGCAGGCGGGAGTAGCGCAAGTATGCGGCGGCGTAGCAATTGCTTGCTTGGAGTGAGCGCAGCTCAGAAAGTGGGGCTTGGTAGCGACGGGAGAATCGGATTTGCGTGCTGGGCGCTGTGTCGAGAGGCTGCAGATCCGCAGTCGTGGGGCCGGCGTGAAAGGGGCCCTCGCAGTCACTGGGTGCAAACAACGTGGGCGCCAGCGTGAGTCGCCCTGAATCGGCGACGTAATCATCGCCCGACACGTAAGCGGCCCAGGTGCTCCAGCACAGTGGATTCGAGGGGCTTGGGGTGAGCACGATGTCGACCACTTTCGCGCCGGGTGGCAATGCCGCGCGCACCACCGGCTCCGCCTGAGTGCGAGCTAATGAGAAAACAACCGGGATTGCCGCAAACACTGACGCCCCAATGGCGACGCGACGCCCTGCGGGCAGGCGCGCTGCGGCAAACGAAGCGAGGATTGTGAAAAGGCTCAGCCCAACACTGACCGATGTCGGAATGAACGACACCCACCAAACCAGCGCCAGCAATGCAACTGTCAGCAACGCGAACACGATGCGCGCGAGCCGATGCCGCATGGCAAAGAACAGCAACGGCAAACCCGTCAGCAAATACAGCGGCTCGATGATGAACACGGAGTCGCCGTAGAGCCATCCGTTGTACAGCGGCCAAAACGGATGCACGCCGTAATTGTTGGTGAAATCCATGGCCATGTGCAGCATAGGGCCGAGCAACCCAAGCCCCCACAACCAACGCCAATCGAGCTGCAACAACTTGGGGCCATAACGCCGCGCTGCGCCCCGAAACGCGAGCAGCAACGAGGCCACCATTACAGCCGCAACACACAGTGTGTGCGTGTGTCCGCGGTGGTGCATGAGATAGCCCAACGTCCTTGGCCGGGTGATCTGTGAATACACGAAGTCGATATCGGGAAGATTGTTAGCGAGCGCACTCACCCAGTAAGCGGTGCGTGCAAATCGGATCTCGTTCGCGGCGTCGCCCTGGGCCTTGCCCCAAGCGCGGCGAAGTTCAATCGCAGCCTGCGCCGCCAACAACCCCGCTATACTGTGAGTGATATTATCCAAGATCGTATTTCTGGCGGGCAAGCCGTCCGGGGGCTAAACTTGTCGGCTGCCAAAGGGGTGTCAATGAAAACACTGTCAGTTGCAATTGAGGTCCT
>DATJEQ010000043.1:0-18330 GCA_035496495.1 Polyangiaceae bacterium | reverse complement strand
CCTAAGCCGATCACACTCAGCGCGGCCTCCAACGAAACCACACTGGCCAAAGTGGTGACAACCAATGCGCCCAACGGCCTTGCCAGGTGAGGCAACAGATGCCAACGAAGAATGTGCAGCGGCGAGCCCCCGATGCTGCGTGCCGCGATCAAAAAATCGCGATCACCCAAAGAAAGCATCAGCGAGCGTACCAAGTGCGCGATTTCTATCGACCTGAGCACGAACAGAACGAGCATCACGTCGAGCCCAGGAGGAACCAGGCCGGAAACTCGCAGCGCCGCGACAAGAATGAGCCCGGGGAGCGCACCGCTGATCTCAACCACCTTGCGCAGGCTGAAATCGAAAAATCGGGGTCCACCCGCCGCGAGCCAGCCACCCACAGCACCGGCGAGGGAGGCGAGTAGCGCGACCAGCGCCGTCACCAACAAAGAATAGCGCGTCGCGTACATCCACCACTGAAGCAGGGTGCCCCAACCGGCAGCATTGAAATGCGCGCCGGTGCGAATGAGCGGCCAGATTGCCCAGTCCATCTGCGGGGCAGCCCCCGCTTCTGCATTGCCGATGACACCCGGGAGAAGTTGCAGCTGACCGTTGATACTGACGATCACAGGCTGCGACCCCACCAGCAATTCCGCGAACACGCTCAGCGTAACCAGGGAAAGCAAGAACAACAGCGCCCAGCGTGGGCCGGCGATTGACGACCTGCCAACAGCAAGATTCATGATTCCCCCTGAGCGATGCGATCAAAACGACTGAGCAACAAGCCGCTCATGATCTGGAGCAATCCGGAAAGAGCGGTTCCCAAAGTGGCAATCCACACCAGGGTGTCGACGTCACCAGCGCGTACGGCCTTCAATGCCAACCAGCCGAGCCCGTGCCAGTCAAATCGCCACTCCATCACACAAGCGGCGGCGAACAACGCTGGCCCATTGTTGGCGAGGTGCGCCGCAGAAACCACGCTTGATGAACGCAGCGCGCCCAGGGCAGCACGCAGGGGCGATGCCCCGAATGCGCGATGGGTTCGCACGAATTCAAAACTGAGCGCATCGCGGGTCGCTTGATACTGATAGACGCACAAAAGGCCTGCACCCAGAAATCCCATGGCGAGCAACGCCCACATGCGACTGGCAATTCCCGCGCTGTGCATCCAGTCGGCCACTGCGGCGGCTGGCAAGCAGGCGAGAAACAGGCTGAAGGAGAGGGCAATGAAACGCCCTGCCGTGGCCACGGCGCTCCACGCCGCGAGAGCCGGGCCGGCGAAGTAGCCCCCGACGATGCCGGCGGCGATCAACGCCAAGGTGGGTGCGATCGACCACTGTGCTTGCTGCGTCGAATTACGATCACTGATGTTGCCTGCCATCAAACCCATAATCCAGCGCCCGTATTGCGTATCCTGCAACATCGCGATCATGCGCCGACTACCCTGGTAGCTCTCGAATTTTGGGCGCTCCAGCGACCACCATGCCTTGCACTCGCGCACTGCTTGCGCGCGCTGCGCGGCACTGGCGTCGGTTTCCAGGTGCCAAGTTTCGCCGGTCATTTCCGCGGCAGCGGCGATGAGCACCGAAAGCGAAAGCGGGTCGTGATTCGTTTCAATCGCCGCCATCAGCGAACCCAGGGCGTAGGTATCCAGCCGCCTGACCTCTGAAAGGCGCAAACCAGAAGGGCGTTGCGCCAGACGGCTCACCGCGCGCTCAACCACCTGGGGGCGGTAGTCGATGAAATGATCGGTCCAATAGTGATTCCAAGATGCGGCGGCATCTTCGGGTGTATCGAATTCGTCGTTGTCGGCAATGCCCATGCGCTTTGCGAGCGGTACCAACGCAAAGGCAACGCGCGCGCGTTCTTTCGGTGTCAGCGAATCGAGGTAGGGCATCAAACTGGGCAGTGCCGCAGCCCCCAACGTCACCAACTGTGACCCCGCGCCGCTCGATCCCGGTTCACTCACGATGGTGTCGGCCAGTGCCCGGGCGCGCTCGTCGACACCGCGTGGCGTTCTGTTGAGGAACAACGGCAGCGCGCGACCCAGGCCGGCGCTGGTCTTCGGCGCAAAGGCGTGTGAAAGGCCCCACAGCGCCACCACCGAAACCAGAAACAGCGTGGGGATCAGAGCCAGCAGACGGCGCAGCGCTTCGCGCAGTGACGTCGAAGTCACGACGAATCTCCTACTTGAGTAGCCAGTAACCCAATGAGGCAATCAGCAAGAAAGCCGAAACCACGGTGGTCCCCACAGCGTGTGGCGACCAGCCGCTCTCCAGGGGCAAGCTAGTGGGGGCAACCGGCGCACGCACGGGCTGCACCGGAAAGTCGATCAGTGGTGCGCGCATGCCGATCACGGTGTGCCCCACTTTGAGCCCGCTGCTGACGGGCGCAGCGCTGATGGGCCCCGCTACGCCGATTGCACTAGCAGCTGCAGCAGGCGGTTCTGAATTTGTGGGTGAAGAAGGCGCGGGCGGCGCCGGACTGGAAATCGCACCCGGTCGAGCAGTGTCGCGCCGCTTGTCCCGCTCGGCGAGCGGATATTTCCTATAGACTAGGGGTGCATCATCAGCGCTCACCGCGGACAAACCCCCGCCGTCGAATTGCACCAAAATCACGGTGATGTTGTCGTGCCCGCCCGCGGCGTTTGCCTTGTGGATCAGGGTGCGGCACGCCTGCATGGGATCGGTTTCCGAGGCCAGCGCTTCTTTGATCTCATCGCCTTTGATCATTCCGGAAAGGCCGTCGGAGCACATCAGCAGTGTATCGCCGCGGCGCAGGTCGACGTAGGTAAGATCCACCTGCACGGTTTCTGCGGTGCCCAGCGCTTGCAGGATGATGTTGTTGTGTTCGAAGTGATCGGCTTCTTGCTCGGTGAGTTGCCCCGCTTCAATCAGCTGATTGACCAGCGACTGATCGCGAGTCACTTGGACCAATGCACCGTTGCGGTAGATGTAGCCGCGGCTGTCCCCCACCTGAGCCAAGAACAGGCGCTCGTCCATCAGCACCGCAATGGTGGAAGTGGTACCCATGCCGCGTCGGGCGCGGTCGTTGCGTGCGTTGTGGAAGATGCGAACGCCCGCTTGTTCCACCGCGTCGACTAAGCGACGCGCCAGCTCGTCGCGCTGCGTCACCGGCGCCGCCTCTGCCAGCTTTTCGAAGATGATATCGACGGCGAGTTGGCTTGCGATCTCACCTGCCGCCGCGCCACCCATGCCATCGCACACGCCGAACACAGCGCCTTGATCTGCGAGCTGCAAGTCGCCCTGCAAGCTGTCGCGCTTCTTGCTGGTCAAATCGGCGATCAGGAAATTGTCTTCGTTGTGTTCGCGCACATGACCCACGTCGGTGCAGCCATAGAGGCGCAGGCGAATGCCATTAATCGGAGCGGGTGCGCCTGTTGAGTCGCTCATTTAATTCGCCGGCTTTCAGCCTATTGGATCTCGAATCGAAAAAGGTGTTGACCGATCCGAATGTGGTCGCCGTGAGTGACCTCGACTTCGCCGCGGATGGCGAGGTAGGTGCCGTTCGACGACCCCAGATCCTTGGCGGTGAAGGCCTTCGTCTGCGGGTCGCGGACGATCGACGCGTGGCGGCGGCTCATGAAGGGGTCAGACGAGAAAACGATGTCCCCCAGTTCCCGCCCAATGGTGGTTTCGTCCTTGCTCAGGTGAAAAACGTCCCGCGTCACCCCCTCGACGGTGCGCTGGCACAACCGCGCGTGACGCGGCGTGATGGGTGACCCGAAAAGCTGCGTGCCGCGCTCCATAGCGTTCCCGAAACCCGCCTCGCTGCCCTTCAACAGCTCGAATCTTAACACTTCTAGACCGATCAAGAGCAAATCACCGTGCTCCAGCGCATGGGGTTGCTGCAGTCGCAGGTAGATGCCGTTCACCGAATCCAGGTCGTGCACCCAATATCGGCCATTTTGCCGGGTAACTCGCGCGTGGCGCGGGGATACAAACGGGTCGCTCGGCAGCAGGATGTCCCCCTCGGCTGAACCGATATCCGCGCTGTCGGCGGCCAGGTCGTAGCGACGCCCCGCGCTGCCATCTTGCGCGATCACGACCAAGCCTGCCTTTGGGGGAACCGAGGATTTCGGTCTTGGAACGCCTTCCATTGCTGGTAGCGCGGGCTGAGCAGCGGCGGGCTGAGCAGGGGCCGGCTGAGCTGGGGCGGAGGGAGCTGCGGCGGGGGGGCTGAGCACAGCGCCGCATTCCCGACAAAAACGACTATTCGGCTCGTTCCCAGTGCCGCACGCGGGGCAGAGGGGTTTTAGATTTCCTCGGTCACCCACCATCGCAATGGGACATTGTTCGCAGTGTCCGCGTCAAGGTGGATTTCAGCCGATGTGGATTTTGGGCACGCCTACTTATCGAATCGTGATGCTACCAGCGTGACAGGGCGCTGCGGATCTCAAAGGTGATTTCCAGGGTTATGGTGTGGGCCAACCCGAACCCGCCTGGCCCATCCGCGCGCCTTTGGCCGGCTCCGTCGGTCCACCGCCGCAGTAGCAGGGGGCGGTAGCTGAGCCCAACGCCCACCAGCGATGCGCGACTGAGCTGCAGGGCGAGTCCCGCGCCCGCCATGGCGGTGAACCCCGCCGTGTCGGCGCCCCACTCGTTGCCGTAAGCCGCCACCCCCAAACCGGCTGCAAAATAGGGGACTGTACGGGTGCGCCGCGTCGTCTCAAAACGGGTTTCTGCGCGCAATTGTTGCAGGATCGGCAAGCGCAGCAAATTCGATGACGACAGCCTTGAGAGTTCGTAGGTGCCGCCGAAATACCAGTTCTCCGGCCCGCGGTAGCCCACTCGAATGGCAAGTCCGCCTCCGGAGCCCAGGATGCAGGGCGCGCTGGCGTTCTTGGGGCACACGTCACCGGCGTTGACGATGTTGTTCGCCGCCAAGGCGACGCCGTACTGAATGTAGCGCGTCTGGATGGGTGGCGGTGCCGGCAGGTCGGAAGCGGTCTGTGGCGTCTTGGCGTCAGCCGCGGCCGGCTCATCTGCCCAACTGGGGCTGCACAGGCTGGCCGGTATGACCAGGGCAAGCGCTGCCCAGTGCCGAGGTGACCTGCGGTGATACGCCCTGTCCAACATGTGCTTGACGCCTCTGCCGCGCTTTGTCTAAAGGCGGACCGTTACCTCACCATTATACCCAATATGGAAATTCACCTCGACAAGCGCGGGACAAAGCAGATTCGCCTGGCGGCCCAGGAAGCGATCGAAGAGGGCGACTCAGAGTCGCTCCGCGACGAGATCCTAGAAGCTTTTACTGAAGAGCAGGTGGAAGAAATCGAGCGGCGCCTGGATTCGGCCGATTTCTATGAGTTTCTCAGCGACGTGCTCGACGAGTGGGGTGGCGATGATGTGGATGAGCTGATGGAGCTGCTCGAAACGCAGCTGGCGGAGACGGGCATCGACGTCAAATTCGATTCCAAGCCAACCGGCAACAGCGACGAAGACGGTGGCACGGAAGACGACGCCGACGACGTCGACGATCTCGACGATGAAGACGACGACGAGGACGAAGACGACGAAGAAGAAGAGGCGAGCGAAGACAGCGACGAAGCTTAGGCTGCGCTGGCTGAGATCGTTCTAGTTCGTCGAAATCGTCTCAATAATATAAGGTGCGCAGGCAGGCGCTTTTGGATCGGCCTTCGGATCAGAGCGGAGCGCACTGCACAGCAGCGGTGCACAAGGGACGTAGCGCGACTGGGGCACCGTCTTCTGTAGCGTTGCCATCACAGCGCACACGCCGGCATTGTCGTTGAGCGCGCGTTTGAGCAGCGCGGATTGCCACAACGCGTCGTCGACCAGCCGACTCTTGGGGTGGGCCTTCCACACGTGTTCGAATTCCTTCAGTGCCATTTGCGGATCGTGCAGCGCGTCGCGGTACAGTTCGGCGATGTGAAACTGAGCTTGCGCGTAACGCGGGCGCTCGTAGCTGCCGACGAAATCAGAGGTTTCTTGCGACTTGAGCATGCGTCGCAAATGCTCGATCGCCCGTTGTGGGTGACCCGCTTGTTCTTCAATCAACGCGGCGTGCCACAAGCCGTCGTCCCAATAGGCGCCTTTGGGGTAGGGGTGCCGCTCCGTCATTGAGAGAAAGGCGGTCAGCGCCGCAATATTTTGGCCCAGTGCCAAGAGGCGGGTCGCGGATTCGTAGCTCAGTTGTTCGTCAAGTTTTGTATTCTGTAATGTGGGTTGCAGGCGCTCAATTTCGTCGAGGGCAGCCTGAGCGTCGCTGTGTTCTTGAGCGCCGCTGTATTGCTCAATGAGTTCCAAGTAATGTTTGAGCGCAATGCCGGCGATGGGCGCGCTGGTGTAGCGGGTGATGAGCTGCCGCAGGCGTTGCTGGGCCGCCTCAGGGTTGCCCTGTTGCAATTCAAGCAGCGCCAGGTCGTAGCTTGCGCGCGCCGCAATGCCATCGCTACCCGTTGACAGATCGAGCAATACGGCGCGTGCCGACTGCCAATCGCCCGCGCGTTGATGGCTTTCAGCCTCGTGTTGCAGTGCCTTGCGCGCGGCGCTTTTCTTGGGAGCGGCAGCGGCGGCGTCGTGCCAGTGCGCAGCAGCTTCGTGATAGCGCCCTGAGCTGTAGGCCCGCTCGGCTGCAGCGCTGTCCTTTTCGAAGACCGTGGGCGCGCTCGACGCACACCCGATCAGCAGGCACACTGCTGCGTAGGATTGCTTACTCACTGCGCGCCTCAAGCCCTGCGACGAACCACTCGTAGGCAATGATTTGCACCGCTTGAGCCAGATTAATCGAAGGTTGACTGGCCGCCATGGGGATCTGCACTGCGCGCGTACAGAGTGCGATTTCGGCGGGCGAAAGGCCAGTTTTCTCGTTGCCGAACACGACCGCCACGCGCCCCCCGCTTTGGGCCAATGCGCGCGCTTGCTCTGCGGCTTGCCGGGGTGAGAGCGGATTTGGGCAATCGTCGCGCCCCGTGGTGGCGTACACGCAATCGAAGTTTTCGATGACCTCGCTGAGGCTTTCGCTGCGCGACGCCATGCCCAGAACATCCCAAGAGCGAACCGCCATCTTGAAAGCCATTTCATGTTCGGGAACGGCGAGTTTGCCCGGTCTG
Organism: Polyangiaceae bacterium; assembly: GCA_035496495.1. Lineage (GTDB taxonomy): Bacteria > Myxococcota_A > Polyangia > Polyangiales > Polyangiaceae > SZUA-265. The sequence continues at coordinate 11,258 of DATJEQ010000043.1, read as the reverse complement.
ACTAGGCACATGCGCGTGATGCCCATGGTTTTTGCTGCGCGCGCTGCAGCTCCGAGATTTTCTGGGTAATGCGGATGCACCAGCACGAATGTGGTGGCCTCTGTGAGGGGCAAGCGCAGCATGATCAGTGCGTCGCCGGTTGTTCGATGCGCGAGCGAGCGCAGCGAAACCCCACGGTTGGGAATCGAGTATTTTCGGCGATCGGCTCGCGGGCTGCTGCGCGCAACCACGCGGCCCCGCTTTCGAAACTCCCGCCGCGCACCACACGTGGAAGGCGCGGATCGGCAGGGCCCAGCGGGTTCACCGTGTCGCGGGTATCGTACGGCGCTTGGTAATGATCATTGACCCATTCCGCCGCGTTGCCGGCTAGATCCAAGATGCCCTGCGGGGTTGCGCCCCAAGGAAAAGAGCCCACCGCGGCCAGGGTCGAGTAGCCGTCGCTGTCGTCGCTACTGTCCCAGCCGAAGCGACCGTGGTTGCTCACTTTGGAGTTGTACAAGTTGCCCCAGGGGTAGATCCGAGTGCCGCGCCCCCGCGCCGCAAATTCGAATTCTGCTTCCGTGGGCAAGCGTGCGTCGCGAAAGCGGCAATAGGTTTGCGCGTCATTCCAAGTCACGAGGGTCACTGGGTACTGAGGCTTTCTGAAGGAGGCGGCGCCGGCGCCATCGGGGGGAGCATTGCAAACCGCCGCGTCGACACAACGCTGATAACTTTCGTTTGTCACTTCGGTGCGATCCAGCCAGAAATCAGAAAGCGTGATGGATCGCGGCGGCCCTTCGTTGGCGAACATAGAAGGATCGCAGCGGTGTGCCCAGGGCTCGGTGTGACACAGGAAATACGCGTGCAGTGCCTCGTCGCCGCTTGAACCCATCAAGAACACGCCGCGGCGGATCAAAACCATGAGAGGCCCTGGGCTGTGCAAGCTCAACGGCTCGCTGTCCTGCTCCCGAAGAGGGACAGACAGCGGAGCGGCCGGCAGCCCTTGGCTCAAGGTGCACAGCAGGCTCGCAACAAAGACACTAGCTCCGGTACGAGACAACACCGTCAGTGCAACGCGCTCTTCTGGCTCTTGCTGCCGCCGCTCGACGTGCTGCGTGACACCCTGCTGCGCGGCTTTAGGGTGCGCACGCCGCCGGTCTGAAGCACACGGGGCGCTGGCACGACGATGGGCGCGGGCATTGCGGCCGTTGTGGAGGTTCCCGGCTTGGCTTCTACTGCGCTGCTGCGAGACGCCTGCGAGGCGATCGCCTCTTCACGGGGCCTAGGCGAGCTGGCGGCCGACGCGGTTTCTTCGGCGCCAGAATGCAGCGCAAAATACAATCCGACTGAGGCGAGCGCGAGCCCGAGCAGGGGCGGCCAAAAATTAACTCCTTGGCGCGGGCGCGGGCGCGCCTCCGAGGAGATGGCCGCGATGGTGTCGAGCGGCCCCGACATTCCGCGCAGTGTTTGACGCGCCGGTGAGCGTAGGATGGCATCGCTCAGAGCATTGCCGAGCTGCGCGCAGTCGTTGAAACGATCGTTCGGATTCTTAGACAGCGCTCGGGCGAGCACATCGTCGATCGACGGATCCATGCCTAGCTCAACGGCTAGGCGCTTGGGCTCATCCAGTCGTACGCGGTTGGCAACTTGCAGTGCGTCGTCGCCCGGGAATGCGCGGCGCGCGAACACGGCTTCATACAAGGTGGCGGCCAAAGAGAACTGATCTGAAAGCGGCGAGAACTGGCTGCCTTCCAAGGTTTCCGGTGCGCTGTAAGCGGGCGTGCCCAACAAGCTTCCCCGCTGGGTGAGCGTCGAATTGGGCAAGCGGGCGATGCCAAAATCGGCGATCTTGCAGCCGGTGCGACGCAGGATCACATTGTCGGGTTTCACGTCGCGGTGCAGCACAGAAGCCGTGTGCGCAGCGGCCAAGGCGTCGCCCAACTCACGTGCGAGCGCGGCGGCTTGGTTGAGATCCATGGGCCCGCGCGAAACGCGTTCCTTCAAGGTCGGCCCTTCAACGTGCTCAAACACCAAGTAAGGCCCCAGATCTTCATCTTCGCCCATGTCGTGCAAGGCGACGATATTCGGGTGCGAAACGCGGGCAGAGGCGCGCGCCTCTTGCCACAAGCGAGCAATCAGCGCTTCTCGGTGTTCCTCGCTCAGGTCCAAATCGCGGCGCAAGTATTTGATCGCGACGTTGCGATCAAGCACCGGGTCAAACGCCAGCAACACTTCACCCATTGCGCCTTGCCCCAAGGGCTGCACCACCTGGTAGCGCCCAATCTGCAGGCGCGGTTTGGATTGCCGAGTCCCCTCCAGGAAAGTCATGGGCAAACCGAGCACTTATCCCCGGTTGCTCGCGGTCGCCAGCAGATCGGGGCGCGGGTGACTATTGTGCTGTAAATTTAGTGGCTTGGCTACTCGCTCGGGGCGGCCGGTTTGCCCTTCTTGTCGTCGCCCGGCTTGCCATCGCTGGGCGGGGCTTTGGGCTTGTCTTCCGGAGCGGACTTAGGCGGCGGGGGCTCACCCAACTCTTGGCGCAGCTTTGCGAGCAAGCCGTCGGCCAGCAAGCGTTCGCGGTACTCGGGCAGCTCGGCCAAGTGCACCACGATCTTCACCACCTGGCTTTGACTGTTCTCGATGATCTCGATGGTGCCCATGGTCAGCTTCTTTTGGTCGCTGCGTGGGAATTCGAACATCAAGTAGGCAGCATCCGCATCTTTTTCCGTGACCGTGTAGCCTAGATCAACACGCAGGTAACGCAGCGCAGAGCTGAATGTCTGCGCCTTGCTATAGCGCACCTCGGCCTCGGCACTTGCGGCCGCCTTGCCCGGTGAAAGCAGGGCAAGCGCCAGCAAACAGGGGCCAATGGCGGATAGCAATCGCCGCATGCTCATGGTGTAGCGGGCTTGAGCCCGCGCAGGGCAAGTTTTTATCAACGCTAGGCGGTTACCAGCGGAAATCAGGCATCCGCGTCGAGATCGCCGCCGAAGGCTGCGCGCACTCCCGCGTGCAGCAGCACTGCACCCCAGGCGGCGGCCAGTAAAGTGATGGCCATTTGCAGAACGTAGACCCAGAACACGTACGCTGCCCCCGCTTGTTCGAGTTCCGAGGCCGGATAGAACATGGCGAACGCTGCAAAGATCGAGAACTGGAACGCACCCAAGAAGCCGGGAGCATTGGGCACCAGAATACCGAGGGCCAGGGTCCCCGTCGCCACGCACGCTTGTGCGTAACTGAAATCGGCGAAACCGCAGCCGCGCGCCAACACCCATGTAGCAAATGCGTTGAGTAACCAGTACGCGACCGTGATGCCGATGAAAGGGAGCGTGAGCTTAACATTGGGGAAGAAATGCAGGCCGTCGGTGACCTTCTCGACGCGTTCGGCGAGCCACTGCGCGCCGCGCTTGGAGAACACACCCAAGCAAGCAACCGTGAAGTGCCGGGCCCACTGCCGTTTGAAATAGAACACGGCCATTGCCACGAATGCAGCGGCGAACACCAACAGCGCTAGGTAGGAAAGCTGTGGCACTCGCTCAGTTGAGATGGGCAACTTGCCAATGTGATCCGGCAGCGGGTTCAGTGTTTGCGCGGTGGACAAGCCGAACAAGAGCATCAGGCTCAGCACCAAGCCGTCGATCACGCGCTCGGCGCCGATCGTTCCAGTGGCCGCCCAACCGGAGATCTCGCCCTTCTTTCGGATCAACACCGCGCGCACAACTTCGCCCGCTCGCATTGGCAACAGCACGATGGCGGCAAAGCCAATGAATGACGCCCCCAGAATGCGGCTCATGCTCACTGGGTGCAGCGGCAGAAGCAGCAATTTCCAGCGGGCTGCGCGCAGCAGGTGCACCAATGAGAACAAGATGAAATAGCCGCACAAGCCCCAGATCTGCACCCCATGGAAAATGCCGGCCGCAGGCACCAGCTCGAAGTGGGCTTCGCGTAACAGCAGAGCGAACACGCCCGCAATCAAGAGCGAGATGACCAGGCGCCCCCAGATGCGTTTCAACATTTCCGGGCCCGAGGGTGACGTGAGCGAGTCGTGAAAGCAAAGCAAAAACGAGCCGTGTAGGCCGGGGTAGCATCGCCGTGCGGGGTGCTGCTAGGCTCGCGGCGCTTGGCTCCTGTGCTGTCTGGCTTGATTGAGCACCATCGCGTTCTGATCTGTGCTGGCTGCGGTGGAGTCGGCAAGACCACGACGGCCGCTTCATTGGCCATCGCTGCCGCTGCTCGCGGGCGACGTGTACTCGCGCTCACGGTCGACCCTGCAGAGCGATTGACAGCGAGTCTGGGTCTGAAGGGGCGGCGGCCGAACACCCCGACGCCCATTGCTCTAGATCTCGCGGCGTTGAGCGGGATGGCAGCGGGCGCTGAGCAGCCTCGCCTGACCACGAGTGCTGCTGCGGGCAGCCTACACGTAATGATCCACGATCCGAAAATGACCTTCGATGAGTTGGTCCTGCGTCACGCTGGAGCGGGGCAGGCGGCGCGCATCCTGGGTAACCCGATGTACCAGCAGTTGTCGACCAAGTTGGCGGGCGTCAGTGAATATATGGCGGTCGAGAAATTGCTCGCCCTGCACGAGAGCGGGCAATTCGATCTGATTGTGCTCGACACGCCGCCCACTCGCAATGCGTTGGATTTTCTGACCGCACCAGCGCGATTGCAAGAGGGGTTAGGTAGCGGCGCAGCGCGCTGGTTCGTGCGGGCATTCGCCGCCCCGGGGCAGACGAGTGTGGGCGTCTTGCGTCGCAGCGTGGCGCGAGCGCTGCGGGGAGTGGGCAAGCTGAGCTCCAATGCTTTTCTTCAAGATTTCGCGGTATTGCTCGCCGAGCTCGATGAACTCTTCAGCGGGTTTAGCGAGCGGTCACGACGGGTTGCGGCGTTGCTTGGTTCTCGCGAGGTTTCTTACCTGGTCATCAGCAGCCCAGAGCCCTTGGCCCTGCGTGAGGCTCGGTTCTTTCTTGAGCGGCTGCGCAGTGAGCATCAAAGCGAGGGCGTGCTGTTGATCAATCGTGTGCGCGCACCCATCGATGGCAACGTGTCCGTTGAATCGCTGCTGGCGCAGCTGTCCCAGCTCAACATCAATTGGAGCGAAGGGGCTGCTGAGCGCGTTGCCCGGGTGCTGGACGAACACGCCGCGTGGGCACAATTGGACGCGGCGCGGGTGAGGGAAGCCGCGCAGTTGGTGCCCGCGGATCGCTTCGTCACCGCCGCGGCGTTGCGCGGAGATATCCACGACATGGACGGATTGGTCGAATTCGCCAAAATACTCGTGAGCGCTTGAGGGTGCTCACCGGCAGGGGTCACCGTTCCTTGCGACTGCGTTCGCGAAAGTGCAGCACAATGGGCACGGAATCGAAGCCGAAGCGCACCCGCAGCTGGTTGATCACGAAGCGCTTGTAGCTCTCCTTGATCTTGTCGGCGTAACTGCACATTGCCACGAACACCGGGGGCGCGCTGGAAACCTGGGTTAAGTAATAGAGCCGCGGCGCGCGACCGCCCTGAGTCGGGGGAGATTTGCGCTCCAGCACTTCGGCGAAAAATCGGTTGAGTTCGCCTGTGGGCACACGCTGGCCAAACTGAGTGAACACTTGGCGCACGTCGCTCATCAGATCCTTCACACCAAATCCAGACTTGACCGACATCGGAACGACCCGCACCCACTTGGCAAAATGCAGTGCGTCGGCCGCGATCTTCAGGCGCGCTTTCTGTTCGTCTTTGTTCAATAGGTCGCATTTGTTGAGGGCAACAAGCAACGCGCGGTTGCGATCCATGCACAGGCCCAAAAGTCGCTGATCTTGTTCGGCGATACCTTGGGTGATGTCGCACACCAGGACCGCGACGTGAGCGCGCTCGACGCTGCGGATCGCGCGCATGATGCTTTCCAACTCCACCGCTTCATCGACTTTGGATTTGCGGCGAATCCCGGCCGTATCCACCACTTGGTAGCGGTGACCGTCGATCTCCAGATCGACATCGATGGGGTCGCGGGTCGTGCCGGGGCGCGAGTCGACCAGCGAGCGTTCGCCGCCGGCCAAGCGATTGAGCAGGCTGGATTTTCCAGCATTGGGGCGCCCCACCAAAGCAATCCGCGGGATCGGATTGTCGGCGATCTCTTCGGGTTCGCTGGTGCGGGGAAGCCCTTTGCAGATCGCAGTCTCCAGTTCGGCCATGCCGCGCCCATGCAGTGCCGAAATGGCGAAGATGTGATCCACCCCCAAGCGGTACAAGTCCAAGCTCTGATCCACTTGCGCGGCATTGTCGACGCGGTTGGCCACGAACAGGCAAGGTTTGTCGCTTTGGCGCAGCAGCCTCACTGCTTGAGAGTCCGCCGCGGTGGGCGCAGTCAGCCCATCCAGCAAGCACACCACCACATCCGCCTCGGCGATCGCCGCTTGCACTTGGCGCGTGATGCCCTGCTGCATTGGGTCTTCGCTGTTCGGATCGAAACCACCGGTGTCGATCAGGGTGAGCTTACGGCCCTGAAGAATAGTATCTGCGTAGTGGCGGTCGCGCGTCACACCGGGAGCGTCGTGCACAATCGCCAGCTTGGCCCCTGCCCAACGATTGAACAGCGTGCTCTTGCCGACGTTGGGCCTACCGACGATGGCCACGATGGGCGTCATGACTTGGCCTTAGTGCGCTTTTTGGGCGCACCAGGTAGCAGATGGCTCAGCGCGCGGCCTGCGCTGTGGTCGTAACCGAGCTCGGAGAGTTGCCGCGGCATGTTCTTCCAACGCGACGTGACGCGCACGAACAGCTCCAGGTGGATCTTCACGCCGAGCAGCTGTTCCAGTCGCTTTCGGGCTTCAATGCCGATTTGCTTGATCGCACTGCCCCCGCGCCCGACGACAATGGCTTTTTGCCCATCTTTTTCGACGTGGATCGTCGCGGAGATCTCCGTAATTTTAGGGCGCTCCAAAAATCGATCGACGGTTACCGCGACGGCATGCGGCACTTCACTGCGCATTTGCAATAAGATCTGCTCGCGCACGTACTCGCGGACAAAGAAAGCCGTGGGGCGATCGGTGAGCGTGTCCTTGTCGTAGGGTGCGGTTTGCTCGGGCAGCTTTTGTGCAAGCGCTTCGATCGCGTTTTGAAGACCATCGTGATTTTTTGCACTGATGGGCACCATTGCCGCAAAAGGGTGCAGGGCAGCGAAGGCTTGCATGATCGGCAAGAGCATTCGCTTGTTCTTCAAGAGATCGATCTTATTGAGCAGCAGCACCGCGGGGATCTCTTTAGGCAGCGCGGCGAGCAGTCGTTGGTCGTCTTCGTCGAGCAGGTTGGGCGCTTCCGGCGTCCACACAGAGCTCGGCTGCTTGGGCTTGTTCACTAACGACGACACTGAAGTCATGAAAACGATGGCATCGCAGCCGCGCAGTGCGTCGAGCGCGGTCGCATTCATGCGTCGCCCCAGCTCCGAGCGCGGTCGGTGCAGGCCCGGTGTGTCGATGAATGCGATCTGCGCCGCCTCGGTGTGCAGTACACCGAGCAGCGTTTCGCGGGTCGTCTGCGGCAACGGCGAGATGATCGCCAAGGGCTCGCCCAAAAGAGCGTTCAACAACGTGGACTTGCCGACGTTGGTGCGGCCGACGATTGCGACGCTGCCACTTTTCATGGGCGGCAGTGTGATCGATAGGGCGCGGCATCGCAGCACTTTTCTGGCCAGTTTTCTAAAGCCGACCCGCGGGCCGCTTTCGGGGAACTGGAGCAAAATCATGAGACTTGTCGGCGAATATCAGGCTGATCACGCGGCGGCTGGTTCTGCTAAGGTCCGCGCCGAATCGGGCCGAAGCGACGCAGCATCATGGAACAGACGCCCCATTTGGAGATCGCCGAGCCGTTGGTCAACCTAGAGACCACCTCTGAACCGGCGGTTGATGTGACCGAATCCAGCGTCAAGGGGCGGCCGGTTCTGTTTGGCTTGGCGTGGCTGGGCGCGCTGCTCAGCCTGTTCGCGCCGCTCGCGCGTTCGGGAATTTGGGATCCGTACGAGCTGGAAGTCGCGGAATTCTCACGCCGCATTGCGGTCAACCTGATGAATGCTCCGGGCCTGGCACTCGCGGGGCTGGAGAATCGCGTGCCAATCCTGCGCGAATTGGGGCGTGGTCAATTGCCGTTCAGCTCGGTGGCGCTGGGCTTTAAGGTGTTCGGCTTGCACGATTGGTCGGGGCGTTTGCCGCTCGCGCTGTGGGGCCTATTGGGCATCATTGCAACCTACGTTCTCGTGCGACGGCTATTGGATCGCGCCGCAGCGCCCTTTGCAGTTCTGATGCTCGCATCCTGCCCACTGTATTTCTTACAGGCGCGCACCATGCTGGGCGACATCGTGTCGATGGCAGCGCTGGCCATCGCGTGCACTGGCTTTGGCCTCGCGTTGTTCGACGATCGACTGAAGCAGGGATCGCGCGGTTGGTGGGCGGCCGTTTTCATTGGGGCGCTGGGGGTTGTCTCAGGATTTGGCTGCCGCGGCGTTTTCTTTGGGGTCGCGTTGCCCACGCTCAGTGTTGCGGCCGTAGCGCTCGTGCAAGCGCCACTGAATCCAGGGCAATGGCGTACCGCGCGTGGTTTTTTGGCCTTCAGCTGTGCGGCGGTCGGAATGGGCGCATTGTATTTGGGGCTGCGCGCGCTGTTGAACGCCTCGGCGGACGATTATTCGATGATCCTGGGGAGCGAAGTCGCTCACCTGCGCAAGCTCCCGACGCATGACAGCGTGTTGCACGCTTTGGGTCACGGCATGCTGCCTTGGAGTGCGTTGATTCCCTTTGCGCTGGGCACTGTCGTCCACACGCCGCCCCTGGCGGACGCCCTGCAATGGAAGCGGGAATCCGCTTTGCGCTCTTTGGTGTTGGTTGTCGGCGCGCTTGCGCTGTTGGCTCACGGGTTGCTGGCGCCGCTGATCGGTGAGTTGCCCTTCAGCGGCGTGTTCGCCTTCGCCTGCGCTGTGGCCATCTTGGCGCGTGACTTGGAACGAGGGCATCGTGCCTCGTTAGCGACCGGCGTGGGTGCGCTTGCAATGCTCGTGCTGCTGGTTGTCGATTTTAGGCAATTCCCCGAGAAGGGCTTTTCGGCGTTCGTGGTGGGGGATGTCAAAATGCCGGCCAGTTTCACGGACTTGGGTAAGCGCTATTTAGAGTTCGGCGCGCTCGCAGCGGTACTCGGATGCTTCGTTGGGTTTTGGGAAAAGGATGTCACGGTGCTGCCGCGCAACCCGGGCACCCGTTTTTGGCAATTCAGCTATTGGCGCTCTCAATTCAAATTGGAAATCGAAGATTACAAGGGTTGGCCTAAGTTGCTGGAGGCCGCGCTGCACGGCAATCCGCTGTACACCGTGGTGCCCGTTGAGCTGCTGCTGATAGTGGCTGCTGTGGACACGCACCTGCAGCGGTTTCACCTCTTGCCGCAAACTTGGGTGGCGCGTGTCCCCAAGCCGGTGTTGACCTACGGCTGGGCCGGTTTTCTGGGGTTGCTCCTGATTCCAACGTTGATGGTCTTTGCACGCGATATGGTGCGTTTCGCGTTGCGATTTGTGCCAACGAGTCGGGCGACGATAGCCGTGCTCGCGTTCGCCGGCTTCGGGTTCGCGCTCAGCTTGGGCTATTACCCGGCGCTTGCTGCGCAAATTTCACCGCGGGATGTCTTCGAGGCCTACCGGCGTTCAGCGGTGGGCGGGGATGAGTTGGGATTGATCGGCGCGTCCTCCGGCGCTGCGGCTTACTACACCGGCAACAACACCCAGGTATTCGACACAGTGAACAAAGCCGGTGAATGGCTGCTGGCAGGCGGCGCAAAGCGTCGCTACTTGGTCGTCAATTCCCCAGATTTGGCCAGGCTCAACGCGGAGTACCGCAGCAAGATTTCGCCGCCCCACAATGTGCCGGTGATCGACGCTCGCTCCAGCGAGATCTTGCTAGTGTCGAATCGCTTGGGCAGCGGCCCCAACCAGAATCCGCTCAATTCAATCGTGCTCGAACAACGCCCCTCGCCCGCGCACTCAGCCGTATGCAGCTTTGAAGATCAGATCGATTGCCTGGGCTGGGAGGTTGCGACCAAGGACGGCAAGCCGGTGGATGTGCTCAGTACAGGTGTGCCTTACCTGCTGCGTTTCTATTTTCAAGTGCACGCCAAGGTCACCGGCAGCTGGAAGACGTTCGTTCACTTAGATGGCACTGAGCGCATCAATTTGGATCACGATACGGCGCAGGGTAAGTACCCGTTCAACCTGTGGAGCCCCGGGGACTACATCCTCGATGAGTATGAGTTCACGGTGCCCCGCGGGCAGGTTGTGGGCAAGTACGGCGTGTACTTTGGCCTGTTCGAGGGGTCACAGCGCAAGAACGTGACAAAGGGAAATCAGACCGACAATCGCGTGAATCTGGGCGACATTGAGGTGCGCTGACGCGGCTTGTCATTAGGCCGGCTGGCCCCCGGTCTCGTAAAGTGCAGGGGGGCTGGGCCTTCGCTTGCGATTGAGCTACAGCGGGTGGGGGAGGAGGCTCACCACGTCACAGCACAACCGCAGGCAGAACGCGCGCATTGACGTGGCATTGGACGTCGATTGCGAGACGGAGGACACGTTCTTGTACGCGTCCATTCGCAACATTTCTGCGATGGGGATCTTTGTGCTCACTCGCGAGCCCTTGGAAATCGGCACGCGCCTGCAGCTGCGCTTTGCGCCGCCTGGCGTGACCGAGCCGTTTACCGTGAGCGGTGTGGTGCAGTGGATCAATCCGGTGCGTCCGCTGTCTGAAAATCTGAATCCGGGTATGGGCGTGCTGTTCGTGGATCTGACGCCCGAAGCCCGTGAGAAACTCGTCGAAGCCGTGCACACCATCGCCTACGTCCACGATTCGTCGAATTGAGAAGAATGGCAGAATTCGGCGGGATTGCCCCGCATTTGCATGCCGACCGGCCTCTGGTATGATTCGGGTATGACTGTCGCGAAGATTGCGATTACCTTACCCCGGCAGCAGTTGCTGCGAGTCCGTCGTGCTGTGCGCACAGGGCAAGCCGATTCAGTATCGGGCTATATCACACAGGTGTTGCAACACCATGAAGAGCGAGAATCCTTGCACAGGCTGCTCACGGATTTGATCCAAGATTTTGGTGCTCCCAGCAAAGAGGACCGAGCATGGGCACGGCGCGCGCTCGCCAAACGTCCTCGGGGCTAACGTTAGATGCCGGTGCGTTGATCGCGCTCGATCGAGGTGATCGCCGCATGATAGCGCTCTTGCATCAGGCGCTGGTGGAAGGGCGCCATTTTCGCGTCC
>DATJEQ010000042.1:0-3873 GCA_035496495.1 Polyangiaceae bacterium | reverse complement strand
CTCGACTTCGACGCGCACGAGAGCATTCGTCAAGCAGGCAATAAATTGATCATGGCCCCGGTAATCCGGGTTCGATCATTGGCTCCTATCGCCGAGCCACCGGTTGTCCCCGAAGGTGTCGACTCCGGTGCTTCAAACGCGGCCCCAGAATCCGATGATCCTGCGATTGCCGACGCCGGAGCGCCCGTCCCACCACAATCGGACATCCCCGATGTGACGGACGGGGGTGCACCCGCAATCCCAACGCCGAACACAGTCGCATCCGACGCGGGCGACGCTGGATGAGCACGCAGTACTCAACCCTGCCCTGCCGCCATTTGCTGGAGCATCTGCTGGAGCGCGGCTTGATTGGGGCCAACGAACGGCTGAGCCGCGGGGACCTCGGCGAGGTTTGATAGAAGACGCGTCATCAGCGAACCGGGCGCGGCAGGCAGATGACTGCTCAAGAGGAGCGCGGGCTCCATACTGCGAACTTGGTTCAGCTCCTCTCTGAGCTTGCTGCGATCGACTTTGTGGATCCACGGTGCGTCAATGGTCGACCACAGGGTTTGCCCCTCGCGCAACTGCTGCTCTGAGATCTCAGCGGCGTTGTGCGGCGGCTCCGGCAACAGTGCTCCGAAGCAATCGGAACTGAAGAAGGCGCGTGTCTTGTCGTCGAAGAATCCCGTCGTGCTGGGGTTGTCGAAAACGGGGGGTTTAACGGCGGTGAGCGTGCGATCCGGAAGAACCAGTTTTTCTCCGGGGTTCACCAGGTACACGCGATCCATCGGCAGCGGCGCGAACACGCTCAGGATACCCACGCCGAGGAACGTAGTGACGACGCGCAGCTTTGGATTCTCGCGCACCAGCTGGTGCAGGCACCCGATGTGATCGGGATCAGGGTGAGTAAGCCAGAGCCACGACAGCTCCGCCGGATCGATCGTCGAACGCAGGGCGCTCATGAACGCTTCGCTCTGAACGACCGCACCGGTATCGACCAAGACGGGCTCAGCGCCGCGCAACACGAATGCGTTGACGGGTATTTGTCCGTAATGGGCAATGGGAATGCTCGACGTCAGCACGTCGATTTCTGCAGCGGCTTTGTAAGCAGTGACCATGTTCTCTCGTTCTCCTGTGTTCGAGGGTGAGCCTGTGGTCCCGACCATCGGGAAGTCAGCTCGACCCGCCTTGCTGACACGTGCCGCGACCAGGGCGTCCGTTACGAAAAAAAAACACGGGATCCTGTAACGGTCGGCCCGCTCGCGGCACAAGCCACTACCCGTGGTCCCGTTGCGCCTGCCTGCCCCCCAAAATCGGCTCGAAATTGGGCCTGTTTTTGGCCTTACCCGTCCCCGCGCGGCGCTGTGGTACGCGAGGCTTGTGTCCGTGACGCCCGACCTCGTCCGTCGCATCGCCGACCCGGACTTGCCCGCGGCCGACCGGACCGCCGCCGAGCGCGACTTGTGCCTGCAGCTCGCCCCGCGGATCCGGCTGTACGCGTTGCGCCGGTTGCGCGACGAGGCCGCCAGCGCGGATTTGGTCCAGGAAGCGCTGATCTCGCTGCTGCACAACGCGCGCGCTGGCAAGATCGAGGATGTTGAGCATGTGGAACGCTACGCGCTGGGCACCTGTCGCAACCTGGTGCTACGCCTACACCGCCGGGAGCGGCACGCCCGCTCGTTCGAGGAATCTGCGATCCCCTTGGCGGAGCACGCACTGCCTCCCGCATTCGCACGACTGGACGCAACCAAACTCGCAATGTGTTTGGGCAAGCTAGCCTTGCGTGAGCAAAAGGTGGTGCTGCTCACCTTTCAGGAGGATCACAGTGCCCAGGAAATCGCGAGCACGCTCAACACCTCACCGGAGAATGTGCGTGTGCTGCGTCATCGAGCTCTCGCAGCGCTGCAGCGCTGCGTCACGGGAGGCCACGAATGAACCGCGTGAGTTGCCCCATGAGTCACGAACAGCTCGTTCGCTATTGGGCGCACGACCTGACCGATGAAGAAGCGGATGCCATCGATGAGCATTTGTTTGAGTGCGTCCACTGTTTCGAAACAGCAGGTCAAGTTGCGGCCTTAGCCACCGGGGTGCGGGAAGCATTGCCCCCGGTCGCCACCGAACGTGACGTGGAGCGAGCCCGCAAGCTAGGCAGCAACGTCGCGGTCAACACCTTCACACCCGAGCAAGCCAAGGAGGCCTGGTTCCACAAAGACACTGACGTCCTCGTACACCGCCTCCAGCTGCCCCCCGCCGTACAAGTCGCGAAAGCGTCCGTGCAATTCACAACCCTGGACGGCACCCCCCTATTGCGCTTCGACGATGTGCCCTGTGAGGACAGAGCCGTCCTCATCACCTGTCAACGCCACTACTCAAGCCTCTTCCCCAGCCCCGACAACCACTTGATCGTCGAAACCACCGACGCAAGCGGCAAGCAAACCGCTACGCGGTTCACCGTGTTGCATCGATTCGAGTAGACGCGGGCGCGCAACGGGAAAGAACCCGCGCAATCGTTGCGCGACGATTGGGTCGCCACGCAGTTTTGGAACATCTCAAAGCACGAATGTTAAATGATCTACGGTCTGCGGGCACGTTGCGCCTTGGCACCGTTCTTGCTCAGCGTTGACCCAGCATGCGTCCCGTCGTGGAAGGCACGGTCAGTGCCGGTTTTGAGCCGGTTCGCGAGGCATTCATCGACAACTTCGCGCAACGGGGCGAACTGGGAGCCGCCTGCTGCATCTACCGACACGGTGAGAAGGTCGTCGACCTGTGGGGCGGCATCCGAGATCGCAAGAGTGGCCAACCCTGGCACCCGGACATGATGGCCATTGTCCATTCCACCAGCAAGGGGCCTGCAGCAATGGTGATGGCGCTCGGGCACTCGCGAGGCTGGCTCAACTACGACGAGCGCGTGTGCAGCTACTGGCCCGAGTTTGCTCAAAACGGCAAAGAGCGTATCACCGTGCGTCAACTGCTCGCCCATCAGGCGGGGCTATTCGGGTTCGACGAACCGGTCGATCGGAGCGTCATTGCTGATGTCGATCGCTTGGCGCAAGTGATGGCGCGGCAGCGTCCGGCATGGCCGCCGGGAGAGCGACAAGCGTACCACGCCATTACCCTCGGCTTCTACGAGAGCGAACTGATTCGCCGCGTCGATCCTGCCCATCGGACGCTGGGACGCGTCTTCGACGACGAGATCGCCAAACCGCTCGGTCTCGATTTCTACCTGCGCGTCCCCGACAACATCCCTGACTCTCGCCTGGTTGCGCTCGAACCACCCAGTCCCTGGAAGCGACTGACCTCGCTGCCGTTATCTCTCACGCTGGAAGCGATGAATCGACAGTCGGTACTTTACCGTTCTTTGATCGCCAACCCTGGAACCGGATTTTACTTGGATCGCGAGCACGTCGTCGTCCGCAACCTTGAGGCGGTATCGGGCGGCGGAGTGGGAAGCGCGCGGGCAATCGCTAAGGCCTACGGTGTCTTTGCGAGCGGGGGACACGAACTCGATCTACGGCCGGAAACGCTGGCGGCCCTCAGCGCGCCTGCAGTGCCAGCTGAGCGCGGATTCTACGACGAGACCCTGCACGGAGCCGCGCAGTTCTCTTTGGGGTTCATGAAGCCGAGCGAAGGATTTCCCTTCGGCCACCCCAGTTCATTCGGAGCCCCCGGAGCCGGCGGCTCGATGGGATACGCCGACCCCGAACTTGGCATCGGCTACGGTTACATCACCAATCGCATGGGCATGAACCTAAGCGGTGACCCCCGGGACGTCGCGCTGCGCGCCGCAATCCGGTCCATTGAATAGTGGCTGGTGGATAGTGGCTGGATTTAATCACGCCACGCGCTTCGGGCCAAAGCGGGCGCGGTATTCTTTGGGCGAGGTACCGGTGTGGC
>DATJEQ010000041.1:0-9078 GCA_035496495.1 Polyangiaceae bacterium | reverse complement strand
GCGACAGAGCGAAACTTAGCCGGCCTCCCCATCTGCATGACCTTTAACGACCTCGATCGCGCCGGCGACACCGGCCTCTGTGTGCAGCGCTGCCACTGCAACGAAGATTGCACCCACCCCGCCGCCTATTGCGATTTCACCCGCGCCAACGAAATGGGCGGCTACGGCGTGTGCCTCTTCACCGATGCACCAACACGGGGCGATGCAGGCCTAACGTGCACCGCCGCCGATGCAGGATGACCGGCCGCCCACGCGGGCTGATCAGCAGGTCGTCGGGGCAATTCACGAATTGCCCCTATCAATTCACGAATTGCCCTTACTGCAATGACGCCGCGATCTTGTGTGCGACGTTCATGCCGTCGAGGGCGGCGCTGAGGATGCCTCCGGCGTAGCCGGCGCCTTCGGCACAGGGGTAGAGGCCTTGGGTTTTGGGGCTCATGAGGGTTTCGGGATCGCGCACGACGCGCACAGGCGAGCTGGTGCGGGATTCGACGCCGATGAGCACGGCTTCTTCGCTGAGGTATTGCGGCATTTTCTTGCCGATGTCTTTCAACGCGGCTTGCAATTGGGCGGCGAGAGGCAAACCGGTGGCGTTGAGCACGGGGGCGAGATCTGCTGCGACGAGCCCGGGCACGTAGCTGCTCTTGGGCACCGTGGTGCTGCCGCGACCGGCAAGGAAATCGGTCATGCGCGTCGCAGGGGCGGCGAGCATCGCGTTGCCGGCTGCGAACGCAGCGCGCTCAATGGCTTGTTGCAGAGCAACTCCGCCCAATGGGCCGTGAAAGCCCGCTTGGTCGAAATGGTGCGGCTCCAATCCCACTACGAAGCCGGAGTTGGCAAACGGCGAGTTGCGTTTGGAAAGACTCATGCCGTTGACGACGATGCTGCCGGCCTCCGTCATCGAGGGCACCACGAAGCCCCCGGGGCACATGCAAAACGAGAACACTTTGGAATCCCCTAAGTTGCTCGCGAGCCGGTAGCTTGCGGCGGGTAGGCGAGGGTGCCCCGAGAAACGTCCGTATTGGATCTTGTTGATCAGCGGCTGCGGGTGCTCGATGCGCACGCCCAACGCGAAGGGCTTCGCTTCCAAGGGCTCGCCTGCCTCAAGCAGCAACTGCTGCACATCGCGGGCCGAATGCCCTGTGGCCATCACGACTTGTTGCGCTTCGAGTTGCGTGCCGTCGCTGAAAGCGACTCCCGCGATGTGTCGATCTGCGTCGTTCCTTGTTTTTCCGCCCTTGGCTGGGCTGTCTTTTGAGAGGAGCAACCCCGTGACCCGTTTCCCAAATAGAAATTCAACGCCCACGCTTTGCAATCGCTCGCGCAAAGCAGTGACCACCTTGGGTAGGCGATTGCTGCCCACATGGGGACGCGCATCGATCAGAATTTCCGCTGGTGCGCCGTGCTGCACCAAGATCTCAAGGACGTCGCGCACGTTGCCGCGCTTGTCGGCGCGGGTGTACAGCTTGCCGTCGCTGTAAGTGCCCGCACCGCCCTCGCCAAAACAATAGTTACTGTCCTCGTCCACCTTGCCGTGGCGTGTGAGCCCCTTGAGATCGCGGCGGCGGGGCTGCACGAGTTTTCCGCGATCCACCACGGTGCAACCGATACCGAAACGCGCCAGCTGATAGGCACAGAACAACCCCGCCGGCCCCGCGCCCACAATCACAACGCGGCGCTGCGTGTCGACTTCGCGCGGGGCAGCCGCATGCAGCGCGCTCTGCGGGTCACCCGCAGCAATCTGAATCAACAGATGGAATCGCGGTCGGCCGCGTCGCGAATCCAGCGCACGCCGCCGCACTGCAAGCGTTGGCAAGCTCGCCGCACTGGTGCCCAATTTCCTAGCAACGGCCGCTCGCAACGCCAAATCATCGTCGGGGTCGTCGAGCCCGAGTTCGATTTCAACCTGCGTCGGCCACGTCATTTCCCCCACGTACCGCTCTGCGCGCGTTCCGTCAAAGATGCGGATGGCCGCGCACAGCCAAGGGTGGCATACCAACGCCGCTGGGCACACTATGGACGATTCCTCAAGAGAGCAGCCGGCCGCTCAAGCTGAGGTCAATGCCCCCAACGAAAGCGCGGGGGATGCGCAAGTCTTGAGGCAATTAGCCGGAGTGTTGGCGCACCAAATCCGCAATCCTCTGGGTGCCATTTCCAACGCCTTAGCCTTGCTCCGGCGTCACCTGCCGGCGGATTGTGACGAACTGCTCAAGCAAGCGGTGGCTATCGCGCAAGAAGAAGTGTGGGTAGCCAATCGCGCGATCAGCGATCTCTTGGAATATGCACGCATTGAGCCGCCGATGCGAGGAACCACTAGTGTAAAAAGGTTGATCGATTTGGCGTTGCAAAGCGACAGCACATCCAAACCGGTCAATGCAATCCGCAACGAAACCGATCACCTGCTGTACGTGGATGAACAGCAAGTCACTGGCGCGATTGCCCGTGTTGTGCGGCACGGCCTCGACCTGGCAGGCAGTGCCAAGCCCGTGATCTTCTCCTCCCATGTTTCCGAGGATTCGGTTGAGATCATGATCGACATCGAAGGGGCGGTTCCTCCGCCGGCGCCACTTGATTCCGCGGGAAAAGTGCAGCCACTTGCATCGGATGCACTGGCGTGGACGACCGCGCACGCGCTGATCGCGAATCAGGGCGGTCGCCTTGAAAACGATCTGACTTCTGCGGCGCGCTTTCGGCTAGTGTTCCCCATCGTGGAAGGTATCACTTCGGTTCCACCGTCGTCCCGAGGTTAAGCTTGAACAATTGAAGCGGAAACTCCAATCGAGGCTCTATGTTGAAAGAAGAAGTCAAACGCCGAATGATCGCCGCAATGAAGGCTGGCGATGCTGTAGAGAAGGAAATCCTGCGTGTGCTGCGGGGGGAATTGGACACGGCTCAGTCGCGGATGGATGCCGAGCTTTCCGACGAAGAAGCCGTGAAAATCGTGCGCAAGTTGGTTAAGAGCAACGAAGAAACGCTCTCGCTTTCGACAGACAATGAACAGAAACAGACGCTGACCCGCGAGATCTCGATCCTGCAATCGTTGCTGCCGAAGCTGCCTACAGTCGAAGAGATCGTGGCTCAGCTCGCATCGGTGACGGATCAAATCCGCGCCGCTGGCAATGACGGTCAAGCCACCGGCGTCGCGATGAAGCATCTCAAAGGTGTTGGGGTGGCGACCGACGGCAAGACGGTTGCGGCGGCAGTGAAATCAATCCGCGGCTAGATGATCGTCGCGCAAGATCTCAGCAAGACATTTCGCACCGCTTCGCGAAAGCCGGGCGCGGCCGCCTTCCTGCGTTATTTGTTCCACCGTGAATACAAAGAAATTCAAGCTGTCAAGAACCTGAGTTTCTCAATTCCAAAGGGCTCGATCTGCGGCTTCCTGGGCGCCAACGGGGCAGGGAAGACAACCACCCTGAAGATGCTCAGCGGGTTGATCCAGCCGAGCAGTGGCACGGTGCGCACAGGTGGATTCGATCCTTTCGAGCGACGCAAGGATTTCCTGCGACGCATCACCTTGGTGATCGGTCAAAAGCAGCAACTGATATGGGATCTGCCGGCGCTCGATTCCTTGCGGGTCAACGCAGCCGTGTACGAAATTGACGCCGCCGAAGCCCAACGGCGCATTGCTGAGCTTTCGGAGTTGTTGGGGGTCAGTCAGAAGCTCGATCAACCGATGCGCAAGCTGTCGCTGGGTGAGCGCATGAAGTGCGAGCTGTTGGCAGCGCTGCTGCATCGCCCGGAGATCTTGTTCTTAGATGAACCGACTTTGGGCCTGGATATCAACGCTCAGCAATCAATCCGTTCTTTTTTGCGTGAATACAATGCGCGCTACGGCGCCACTATCTTACTTACCAGCCATTACATGGCCGACATCACCGCGCTGTGCGAGCGCGTCTTGGTGATGCACGAAGGTAGCCTGGTGTACGATGGCAGCTTGCAGGCAATCGTCGATCGCGCGACGCCCGTGCGTGAAGTGGAATTCGAACTGAGCCAACCCACAACCACGGATGTGTTGCAGCGATTCGGCGAAGTGGCGGAGCACAGCGAGCTCAAAGTGCGGCTGCTGGTGCCGCGCAGCGAACTCACACACACCCTGGCGCATATTTTTGAACAACTGCAACCCACCGATCTCAGCGTGAAGGAGCCGCCCATTGAAGCGGTGATGGGGCAACTGTTGAGGGATGGTAAAGTGGAGCCGATTGGCACCCCCATCCAGCCCGCTGCTGACAAGCACGAGGCGGTTCGTGTTTGAAGCAATTCGCCTTTGGGCGCTGAAGATCCGCGTGCAGCTGGCGGCGCAGATCGCGTTGGTGGCGACGTACCGCGCGGAGGTCGTGTTGTGGGCTCTTTCCGGCACGCTGCCGATCATCATGATGGGCCTGTGGACTAAGGCGGCCACGGATGCGCCCGCGGGGATCACCCCGGTGCAAATGGTGCGCTATTTCGCGGCCGTGCTCCTGGTACGGCAAATGACCTTTGTTTGGGTGATTTGGGAGTTCGAGCAAGATGTGATGCAGGGGCACTTGTCGCATTTTCTGCTACGCCCTTTTAGCCCCATTTGGCATTACATTGCGGGGCACATCGGTGAGCGCTTGGTGCGGCTGCCCGTGGTGTTGGCGCTGATTGGGCTGTGCTTTGCGCTCTACCCCAGTGCCGCCTTTGTCCCGTCATTGTCGGATTTGCTGCTGGGCTTTGCAGTGATCGCGTTTGTGCTGTTAACGCGGTTCGTGATGCAATTGGCCTCTGCCATGATGTGCTTTTACACGGATCGCGCCAGCAACATTGAGACACTGCAATTCACTGCTTATATGTTTTTGTCGGGCGCAATCGCACCGCTGGAAATGTTCCCGCCACAGGTGCGCGCCTTCGCGGAGCTGACCCCCTATCCGTATTTTGTATACCTGCCCGCGCGCATCCTGATGGGCGAGCCGGCACCCGTGGCTCAAGGGTTCACCGTGATGACGCTCTGGGGGTTGGTTTTCTTGGGTCTGCAACAGATCGGTTGGCGACGCGGCCTGCGCCATTACTCTTCTTACGGGGCGTAACCTGGGGAACGTGCGATGCGATTACTGAGACTCATTCGCATTTTCTGGGCTACCGCGTTACTGGCGGAAATAGAGTACCGGGTCAATTTCTTGCTCGCGGCGCTCAACAGCATGGCCTCGCTGGCCGGAGCGCTGTTTGGGTTGTCGTTGTTCTTTCGTCACGGGGCAACGCTGGGGGGCTGGTCGTGGAATGAGGCGCTGGTCGTGCTGGGCTTGTTCACGGCGCTCAGCGGCCTGAGTTCCACGCTGCTCACTCCAAATCTGAACAGAATTGTGGAGCAGGTGAAGGATGGCACTCTGGATTTCGTGTTGCTCAAGCCGGTCGACAGCCAATTTTGGCTGAGCCTGCGCCGGTTCTCTCCTTGGGGCATTCCGGATGTGCTGTTCGGCCTGGGTTTGCTCATTTACGGCGCGTCCGGCGCTTCGGGTGCGTTGTTGAATTTGCCAGGAGCGCTGCTGCCGCTCATTGCCTGCGTCGTGATTCTGTACAGCCTGTGGTTCATCATGGCGACCACCACAGTGTGGTTCGTGCAGATCTACAATGTGACCGAAGTGCTGCGCTCCATGCTGGATGCGGGGCGCTTTCCCATCGATGCATTTCCCAGCGGCGCCTACCGATTCGTGTTCACGTTCTTGGTACCGGTGGCATTCCTAACCACGGTGCCGGCGCGAGCCGTGCTCGGCCTGGCTCACGGGGTGGATGTCGTGCTCTCCGGCGCGGTCGCTATCGCGCTTTTTGCCTGCAGTCGCGCATTTTGGCGTTTCGCTCTCAGGTTTTACACCAGCGCTTCATCGTGAAGCCAGTTCCACACACCCAGGTGCCCACGGATCATGGACCTTTGGGTCAATTATGGGGCTGCTGTTCAACGGCTTTCTTCAAGCGCCGCAAGCCTTCCTCGAAATGGTGTCCCAGTAGATCTTCGAAATCCCCGCGAATGAAGCCGCCCATGAAGGAAGGCAGGCGCCCCTCGTCTGTCCAAGTGACGTTGGTGGTGCCTGCTGCTTCGCTGTAGCTGATGGAACCCGCCGTTTCTGCCCCGTTGCCCAGTTTGGTGGTGAAGCGGATGCCCTGAGCGGGATCGCTCTTGGTGATGGTCAAGATCCCACTGCCGGAGCGTTCGCCCTGCCAATGTTGACTGGCGCCAACGCCTTTGGCGTTATCCGTCGTGGTGACGGCTAGAGAGGGATCCTGCCGATCCCAATTGGCCCAAATGGGCCATTTTTGCAGATCTTCGACCCAGGGGTGGATCTGGGCGGGGGAAGCAGCGATGAGGATTGAGCGCTCCACGTGGTAGTGCTTGGGCATCAGCACACCCATCACGATCAGCACAGCCGCCGTGGCGAGCAAAGAAAGCCCGACAATTTGAAACACGCGTTTCATGCGCCTGCTTTATCACTGGCCAGCAGCAGGGCACGAGCGATCTTCGCGTGCGGGGCGGGCAGGGCGTAGCGGAGCAGCTCTTCGGGGCGAACCCAGCGCAGCGAGCGATCCATGGGTTTTTCGCCCTTTGCGCTGGTGCTGACGCGACAGTGGAATGCCTCCAGCGCGATGCGGTAGCGGGTGATCGTGTGCTTCAGCGAGATCCGCCGCTCGGGCTTGCTGATCTGCAACTGCGCGGCGCGGGCCAGCGCTAACGCAACGCTCAGAGGCGCCTGCTTGGGCGCCACTTTGCCGTGGGGAAACTGCCATAGGCCTGCCCAGCGAGGCGCATGAGTCGGCTGCTGCTCCAGCAAGAAGGCCCCTTTTTTCTCAGCGAGCAAGGCGACGTGGCGCTCGTGAGAGACCTTGCTGCGCGCCGGCAGCTGCGGGAAACGAGTCACTGCATTGGTTTGATGGGCGCGGCAACGCGCGGCCAGCGGACACTTTGCGCACAGCGGCTGCTTCGGGGTGCAACAGGTTGCGCCCATCTCCATCAGGGCTTGGTTGAAGTCGCGCGCCTTCTTGGGTGGGATCAACTGCTCAGCCAATCGCCAGATCTCGTTCTTCAGCGGAGCCCGCGTGGGATCGCCTGCCAGGCCAAAGAAGCGACACAAGAGCCGGATCACATTGCCATCGACGATCGGCGTCGGTTGATCGAAGGCAATGGATGAAATCGCGCCGGCGGAATACCGCCCAATCCCAGGAAGCGAGAGCAACGCGCTGACTTCCGAGGGCACTGCGCCCCCGTAGTGCTGCACCACCTCTTGTGCACCGCGCCGCAGATTGCGCGCGCGCGAATAGTACCCCAAGCCCTGCCAGGCGTGCAGGACCGCGTCCTCGTTCGCGCCCGCCAAGGCTTTCACGGTTGGGAATAGCCGCATCCAGCGTTTGAAATAGTCGATGACTGTGGCGACTTGAGTCTGCTGCAGCATGATCTCGCTGACCCAGATCGCGTACGGGTCGCGGGTGCGGCGCCACGGCAGGTCGCGCTGCGCCTTGGAGAACCAACTGAGCAGCCGGGCGCTGAACCATGCCGCGTCCTTGGAGGGGGTTCCGGGGGAGGACATGCCTTTCGCGTCGATAGAGCAAAATGGCCCACAATACCACGGCAGATCACCGCGCCTTGGCCCCCAGGGCTGGGGCGTTGTTTGAAGTGACAGCGGCGCCGTGCAAATGTAGAACCCAGGTGCTCATGGGGACGCCCAATACATTCTCCCTCGACGCCATCCGCACCGACGGCTGGTTTGAACGGGTGGGGCAGACGGTCGCAAGCTTCCAAGCCCTGTGCGACATCGTGGGCGAGCGTTTCCTGGCGTTCTCAATGATCACCGGGGCGCGCATCACTGCCCTGACCGTCGATCGCCACAACCCCCAAGAAACGGTGGTTGATTTCGTGAAGGCGGAGGGCGCCGATCCGAACACCGGCGAGCCGCGTCGGCTCACGCTGGCGGAATTTCGCCGCAGCTTGGTGCAATCGCTGGTGAGCGATGAGCCCAAAGGTCCAGCTCCCACGAACCCCGATGATGCGGAATCCATCCAACACCATATTGGGATTGGTTTCTTGCTGTTGGCGCCGCTGTACGGTTATTCGCTTTCCGCACTGGAGATCGACGGCGACAAGAGTGAGCTTGTGCTGACTCATGACGGCGCCGAGCAGCGCCGCGAATTGTCGCAATTTCGCCAGCAAATCCGCATGCACGTGCGGCGCGAATTGGAGAATGTTGCGAAACCGCCGCGCACCCGCGGAGGCATCGACGTCGCGGCCTACGAGGAAGCCAAGCGCGCGGTAGCTGCCGGCGATCAACTGAAGGTGGTGGAATTGTTGGGCGGGTGGCCCGCACCGCTCACCGTGTTCTTGCGTACGGCCGAAGGGCAACTGTTGAACCCCAAAGCGCGCAGTATGATCGCGCAAGCATTGGGGCTTTTGGGTACAGCGCACGCTCTGTTGGGCGACACCGGCAAATCCGAAGAAGTGCTGCGCCTCGCGATTCAGTACGCGGGTGATTCTGACGTCGCGGGGGACGTCTACGGGAGGCTTGGGGCCACGCTGTACGCTGAGCACCGATTTGGCGAGGCGATTGGCCTGTTGCGGCGCGCGGCGAACCTCGGCGCAACCGGGCCCATGTTGTGGGAATCACTTAGTCATTCGCTGCTTCACCGGGGTCGCTTGCTGGCCGCGTACGCGGCAGCTCTGGAAGGCGTGCAATTCGGCCTGAGTAAAGAAAGCTTATTGAAGATTGAGCGCGAGGCGCGAGCGAAACTGGGCGACGGCTTCGATCAGCTGCGACAGGCCGCAAATCCCGGCTGAGCCGAGCGGCGAGAAGCGCCGAAAAATCGGCTTTGCGCGCGCGTTGACAGGCCTGGAACGCGAGACTACACAGGCGCTGAATCTCGTGATTTCCAGCGTTTGCAAGAGTTTGCACCGCGGTTTGTTCTGCTGGGATCAACTCAGCGCCGGGTGGCATTTCTTGCAACGTTGTCAGTGAGGACCAAGACAGGATCAGCGGGTCACCAATGCTCGAAGTCTACCTTCCAATGTTCGTGATGTTCGGGATCGCCTTGGCGATCTGTGCCGGCATGTGGAGCGCGGGTGCGTTCCTGGGCCCCAAA
>DATJEQ010000040.1:0-2753 GCA_035496495.1 Polyangiaceae bacterium | reverse complement strand
GCGACAGATCGCGTCGCACTATTACCCACTCACCGGCCCCTACGCCTCAGGCGACCCTGCGCTGATCGAATACCAGCTGCTGCTGATGAAGTATTCGGGCATTGACGGGGTGCTCATCGATTGGCCGGGCGCGATTGATCTGTACGATTACGCGAAGAACAAGGCGAACGCGGAAGCGTTCATCGCCCGGACCACAGCGGTCGGGCTGACCTATGCGGTCGTCTATGAAGATCAAAATGTGAACATCGCGCTTGGCCAAGGTGCCGTCACGGATCGACTCGCCGCGGGCCAGGCGGACATGGCGTACGCGCGCGATCACTATTTTTCGCAAAGCAACTACGTCCGCGTGAACGGCGCGCCGCTGCTGCTGGTATTCGGCCCTCAGACGTTTCAAAGCCCAGCGGATTGGCAGAGCCTGTTCTCTGCCTTGCCGGAGAAGCCCACCTTTTTGACGCTGTGGGGTGAATCCGGCGAAGCGGGGCCTGCCGCCTCTGGCGAATTTGCATGGGTGGTGGAGAATGCGGCCCAGCTGCCCTCTTTCTACGCGCAGCCGCCCGCAGGGACGGCGCTGGGCGCAGCGTACCCGGGCTTTGATTCATTCTATGCCCAAGGCGGCTGGGCTGGCCCCACTTGGACCATCGCACACGACGGGACGAACACCTTCGCGTCGACGCTTGATCAAGCCCTCGCCGCCCATGTTTCCGCGTTGCAGCTTGTCACCTGGAACGATTATGGCGAAGGCACCGTGATCGAGCCCACGCAAGAGCTCGGATTTTCGCTGCTCACCACTCTGCAGCAAAAACTCGGGGTCAACTTGGCTCAGGCTGAATTGGAACTTGCGCTAAAGCTGTACAATGAACGCAAACTGCACCCGGACGACGCCGCGCGCCAAATGCAGCTGGATGCGGCCTTCAGCGCTCTAGCCGCCCTGCGTTTCAGTGAAGCCAGCACATTGCTGCAGTGATCTCACAGACAGCGCTCCAACTCGCTCCAATCATCGATCGCTCGTTTGATAACTGCGTAGCCCGCAGGCGCCAAAACATGTTCCGTGCCCTCCAACCATCCCAGCAGATCCGAAATACTGGGGTTGTGGGCGACGAAGAGCACGATCTGAGCAGCACGAGGCACCTGTTGCAACGCGCTCAAGTAATTGCCCGCACTCGCCTCGTACAAAGCGCGCTCCGCCCTGACCTTGCTGCGGCAGCCCAAATGCTCCGCCACAATCCGTGCGCTGTCTTGGGCCCGCACTGCGCTCGAGCACAGGACATGATCGGGCATCAGGCCAGCGTCCTTCAACCGAAGCGACACGTCCGCGCATTGCTGCCTGCCCCATGCCGTCAATGGACGCTGAAAATCGACGTCGCCCGGAGCGGCCTGCGCGTGACGCATCAAGATCAACGTTTTCATAGCGCCTTGAAATCCTTACTTTAACCCGAAGCCTCCCAGTCTTCGAGTATTAAGCGGCACAGCGCCGGTGGACGGGCGTTCGCGAATCCGGCATAGCAACGGGCTGTGGTACGGGTTGAAATCACCAAGCACCTGTTTCAGTTCTTTCCACACCTGCAAGGCAAGCCGTTGTTCGTCGACGCCGCCACTGTGGCGGATGTGGTCGCCGAAATTGAGCGTATGGCTCCCGGGTTCACCTTCTATATTTGCGACGAACGCGGCTGCTTGCGCACCCACGTCAATATCTTCATTGGACAAGAGCGGATCTTGGATCGCACGCGACTCAGTGACACAGTGACCCCCGACTCGACGGTATTCGTCATGCAGGCGTTGAGCGGCGGTTAGCTGAAGGTTCATCATTGGAGGCAAACAATGTCAGATCGCATTCTCGTTGGTACGCGCAAGGGCTTGTTCTTCATCGAGAAGAAGAATGGCAGTTGGAAGTCGCGGCTCGCGGGTCACGCGGGCGCAGGCGTCAATTTCGTCGCGCGCGATCCGAACAGTGGAACGCTCTGGGCAGCGCTCGGTCACGGGCACTGGGGGGCCAAACTCTCGCGCTCCGCTGACAACGGTGTGACCTGGGCCGATGCCTCGCAAATCAAGTACCCGAAAGGGGCCCGCTACCTAGCCCCACCCGATCCCGATCCCAACGCCAGCGAAGAAGAAGCGCAAAAGGGCCCCACGCTGCGCGATGCCACGTTGCTCAAACTGTGGTCGATCGCTTTCGGCAAAGCGGGCCAGATCCACGTCGGAACCATTCCCGGAGGCCTCTTCAGCAGTCACGACGATGGTCAGAGCTTTGAGCTGAATTTGGGCTTGTGGAATCACGAATCCCGCGGTGGGGACTTGTTCAACGGCCCCGGAACGGGAAAAACCCATTGGTTCGGCACACCCGCTTCCGACGGCGAATTCGCCCCCGGCATCCACTCCATTGTGGTGGATCCGAACGACCCCAACTGCATGATGGTCGCGATTTCAACCGCCGGCGAGCTGCAAACGCAGGACGGCGGCCTGACTTGGCGCAGCCGCAATAAAGGCATGAGCAACGACTTTTTGCCCGATCCCAACGCGGAGTGGGGCCACGACCCGCATTTCGTCACTCAATGCGTCTCGCAGCCGAATCACGTGTGGCAACAGAATCACAGCGGCGTTTTCTACAGCAGCGACGGCGCGCAAACCTGGAACAAAGTCAGTAAACCGGAGCAAGGGGTGCACTTCGGTTTCCCCGTCGCCGTCGATGAAAAGGACGGTCGCACTGCCTGGCTGGTGCCCGGCAAAGCCGACATGCAACGCATGACCATCGACGG
>DATJEQ010000039.1:0-8333 GCA_035496495.1 Polyangiaceae bacterium | reverse complement strand
CGGCAGACGCAGATCAAGAAGGTGCGCGGGGCCTGGGGCGTAAGCGATGTCCGTTTGCACGTCGAAATCCGTGCTGGGGCATTCGGGCGCTGGGACGTCACTCGGGCTCAGCTGGTCCACAAAAGGTATTGTCGTGCACGGGGGGCCACCTGCACTGCCACCCATGTTGGCACCGGCGCTGGAACCCACGCCACCGCCTGCGCTTGTGCCCGCGCCCGCGATCGCTCCGCTCGCACCCGCAACATTCCGCGCGCCCCCAGCGCTGATGTCGGGCGCACTCGAGTCAGCATTATGAACTCCATTTGCACCCGCATCGCCCGATGTTTTGAGCGCGCGATCACAACCACTACCACTCAGCGCCAGAAGCACGACGAGCGACGCGTTACGCCAAAAGCCGCAATGCATGATGGCGCCTGCGTATCACGATCGCCTTCGGGTGCCACGTGAATCAACGCCAAGGATTTCTCTGCCAAAGAAAAATCCACGCACTGCGGGTCATGCTTCGGGCACTGGCTGAGCCAAGGCAAAAGAACCGCCATTCGCGGCGCCTTGACGACACGTACGTGACGACGCACGCTTCGGGTGAGACTGAATCATGACCACGCTGACCGCAAGTGCCGCACGTGCAGCGCTTTATAGGCTTCTGGATCAAACGGCGGAGACGCACGAGCCGGTTGAAATCGTGGGCAAGCGTCACAATGCGGTGCTCGTTTCTGCCGAGGATTGGAGCGCCATCCAGGAAACGCTCTACCTCCTTGCCATTCCGGGTATGCGCCAATCCATCCAAAAGGGGCTCAAGACACCGATCGCGAAGCTGTCCCGGAAGCTGTCGAACAGCAGGATGTGCGGCATCAACCGATGCCGAGCGCCACAAAGAGGCGCCGCAAATCGACGCCGGAGACGGTTCAGGAATAGCGCCTCGCTACAGGCCCCACAAGCTGCCAAGATTTACTTCAGCTGCTTCAAAGGGTTCCGCGCGAACTACTTCCGCTTCGCCGTGCACCGCAACCAGTGTCCATTGTCCGTCGTTGCTGCGCAACACCTCGAGAGTGTGGGCAATCGGATCCACGATCCACAGGTGACGCACGCCGTGCTTCGCATAAATCAAGCCCTTCGCTCCGCGATCGGTGCGTGCGCTAGACGGTGAGATCACCTCACACACCCAGTCGGGCGCAATCTCGAACGCCACCCCCTGCGGTACTTCGGGCATCCGTTCGCGGCGCCAGCCGGCCAGATCAGGAACCAAAACATGACTGCCCAAGTGAAGTTCTGGCTCATCCAGGATCCACCATCCGCCCGGGCCACCCTTACCTCGTTGAAATGGTCCCCCCACCTCCACACCCAACGACGATGTGGCCAACGCGTGCGGGCCAGTTGGTCGCGGACTGACGATCAGTTCGCCGTTAACGATCTCGCCAACAACGTTCTCCGGCAGTGCGAGAATGTCATCGTAGGTCGCTGGAAGCCGCGCCGGCTGAGTCACGCCAATACACTAGCAGACTCCCCGTTTCGGCTCCAATCGTGCAGATTCTGCTAGTCTTATCGGCAACAGTTCCGGGGGGACCTGATGAGTCACTTCGCGTCGGCGACTTTGTCGCCGTGGCCTTTGCCGATGATGTGCTTCCAGGCTTCGTTCACGTCCCAATCTTCGTGCACGTGGGGCGTGTGGTGACAGCTGGAGCACAAATCACGGGGTGGCGTGAGCCGGATCAGGCCTTTGGCGTCTGGATCTTTTGAGTGTTTGGAACCGGGGCCGTGGCACTCCTCGCATTGTACGTTTTTTAGGTCTTGAACGAAGGTGACCGTCGAACCGCCTGGTTTTTCGTAGCCGGTGACGTGGCAGTTCACGCAATCCAAGTTGTATTCTTTGAATTCGTCGGCAAGCGTCTTGTAGGCGCCTGCGTGTTCCGTTGTGAGCCAAAAGGCTTCCGCCTCTTCGTGACAGTTGGCGCACTCTTCTTCACCCACGTACACGGGTTCGCCTTTTTCAGCTTCCGGCGGCTTCCTGTCTTTCAATGATTCGCGATTGTAATCGTTGACCTTCTTGTAATAGGTGCTGATGCGCTGCTTCACAGAAGGGGCTCGACCCAAACTGTCGCGGATCTGACGCAGCTCGTAGCGAAAATAGCTCCCTTCCGGCGGCTTGGATTTCACGGAGAGCGCAGCGAGCTTCGCACGCAAGCGCTCTAAATCCACTTTGCGAGCGGCCAGATCTTCCGGCTTGATTTCTTTGCTGGTGGCCCACTCGCCGATGCGGCGCTGTAGATCCGCAATGCGCCGCTCGAGGCTGTCTTTCTCTTCGGCCTTGTCTATGCCGGTGCCGTCCTTAAAGCCGCGCGAATCGCCCGCGCTTTGGTCCACGAAAAGATCGACGATGGCGACCGCCTGCAGGTGATTGGGCGCCTGCACCACCAGCGTGTTGTTCACCAGCAACGGCGCGATGCTGGGATCATTGCCATCGCCCTTGTCCATCGGCTTACCAATGATGGCCAAATCAAAGCCGGGCTGTGCTTCAACCCAGCGCAGTGCCTCGCCGCGCTCGGCCGCGATCAATGCGATTTTGATTTCCGCTTTTTGCGCCATCAGCGCTTGGTAGCCTTCCGCTAGTGCGCCTTTGGCATCCGTCACTTTGCACTCATGGACGTCCGCAAGATCGCTGACCCCCGCAATACCCACCTTCAAGCCACCCGCTTCAATGATCTTTGTTTGTGGCAACTGCTGCCCAAAGGCTTGCAGATTGCCGGCCAAAGCCAAAGCCCCCGAGCGCCCTTTTAGCTGCTGGAGTTCGCCTGAGCCGGCTGCGAAATCATTGGCACCCGGCGCCCAAGCAGCGAGCTTCATCTGCGAAAGCGCATCGGCGATCGACTCAGCCTTCCAACGATCTTGCTGTTCTCGCGAGGGCTCAAGTTGTGGATTTAGAAACCACAGCGGCCCCGCTGCAAGCAACAAGCTGTTGGGCGCCTCTTTCTTGCTCCTCTCCATCAGCGCCGCGGCGTGATCGATACCGCCCAGCATGTCTTTCACGCAGCCGCAGGGCTCCAGCGCGCCGGCCAGAGTGGAAATGGCATAAATGCGCAACGAGGGAACAGTGGCGTTGCGCTGCTCGCTCTGCGCGGGAGGCACGTTACGCTTGCAACCCACGGAGCCACCGAACGCAACGCACGCGGCCAGGAAGCAGGCGGTCAACAAGAGTGGAGTGACTTTAGTCATAGCGAATACATACAACCTACGCCCGTGCATGGAATCTGCCCCAGCGGGTTTCGCCGGTTAGGGCTTCGGTGCAAAAGGCAACAGGTTCTTCAGATCTTGGTCATTGAAGCGTAACTGCAAACCCACGTAGTAGTCACGGCGATCGGGGCTCAAGATGTCATCCACACCGCCCAAGAGCCACAGTCGGCTCAAGAAAGCGTAGCCCAGCGTAGTGCGCCAGCGCGGCTCAACGACTTCACCGAAGCCGAACAGATCCTGATCCAACTCCAAATAGTCGTCCAACAGTAGTAGATCCAAGCCCACGCCACCGGTTGACTCTTTGATGCCGAAGCGGCCCACCAGGGGGCCGAAGCGCTGCGCGAACTGCAACGAGAAGCGGAATGAATTGGTCGTCACCGTGCGGATCTGCCGGTAGTGGGGCGGGTCGTTCGGATTGGTGGTGTCAATGTCCACTTGTTCAATGCGCGTCAAGCCGCGCGGGTCATTCACGATTTCAAACGAGTAATATTTGTCTTCCCGCGGTTGCAACCGCAGCTCAACAAAGCTTTTCACTGTGTGTGAACGGAATTGGTAATCGCTGCGCAAAGAGACAATCGTTTGCAGGCGATTCATCCCACCCACGATATCGCCCACCCCCTCCGCAACGTTTTCGACGTTGTTGATCAGCTTGTCGTCCTTCGACAGCCGCCCCAACGTGCCCTCGCCCTTTTCGAGACGATTGGTGACCGTCTCCATGTTCTTCAGCGTCTTCTCCAAACTGGTGCTCGCATTGTTGACGCGATCCACGATCTGGCGCACCTCCCCAGCGGTGCCCTGGTCACCGTTCTGGTTCCCGGCAACGAGTGTGCGCACCTCTTCAGTGACCACCCGCACATTGTCGAGGATGCGATCGACATCGTGTTGCCCACGCGAGGTGATGCCTTCGACTGTGACCAAAATATTGCGGATGGATTCGCGATTCTCGCGCACCGTCGCGTTCAAGGCTTCGGTCACTTGCGACAGATTGCGCAAGGTATCGCGCATGTCTTGCTCGCCCTCTTTGCTGCCCACGGTGTTGGCGAGCGCTTCGGCGATCTTTCCGACTTTCTTGGTGATTTCGGAAACGCTCTGCAGAATGTCTTGCGTGCTCGCGGTATCCAGCACGTGTTTGATCTGATCGCCGTCCTGAAGCTGATGCTGCCCCTCGGTGCCCGGGTAAACGCCCAAGTAGTACTCACCCAAGAAGCTGGTGGCGGCTTTGGAGACAGCGGCATCGTCGTACAGCGCCACATCCGGCCGCACCTTGATGTCGATGCGCGCCATCTGCCCCTGCAGCTTCACGCTCGAGATGTGGCCAATGGGAATGCCCGCCACCCGCACCTGAGAATGCTGGGCAATGCCGCTCGCGTCGGGCAGCAACACATAGACCGTGTAGCCCCCCGTCCCCGTCGTTTTGCTGACAAAACGGTAGATCAGTACACCCGCCACCACCGTCGCCACGGTGAAGACCCCGACCCTGGCGGCAGCGGTAAAACGAGGCATTGTGCCTATTTAACCCTAACAGCCCCACGGTGGGGGGTCGACTTTCTGGCTGCAAAGCTGCGCGGGAATTAGGGAATAAACATGCGAACTTGGGGCACGAGTTACCCTGTAATTGCTGCATTTGCATTTTGTGGGGGTGTCTTCGCGGGGGCTTGTGCCGCACGGCCCGCGAGCACCGCCACGACTGCGCAGCGCCCGATCGAGTACCACGCGCCCACGAGCACGCCCGCAAAGGCCGCCCTGCCGTGGGCACAATCCACCCAATCCCCACAATTCGTGCAACCTCCCCAGGACCTGTACAACTTAGCGAAGGATTGCCCACGCTTCGAAAGCGGGCTGATGCGCAGCGCCGCGTGGCTCGCACAACGACAGACCTCGCACACCGACGCGGTGGGCACGGACGAATTGAAGTTCTCATTGCGCCAATCCGGCGAGCCGCACACTGGGCAACAGAGCTGGGTGCTCTCTGCTGCGGAGTCCATCGACCCCCAATTGGCCGCCGATCGGTTGCAGCGTTGGCTCATAAGCCTGCACCCCCGAGGCGAGCTGCGCTGCGGCATCGCCACAGCTCAAAACGAGCTCGGGAATCAGGTTATTGCCGTTATTGCCGTTGACGCGTTGGCCGAACTTGCACCGCTCCCCACTGCCGCGCGCTTGGGTCAGTGGCTCACCGTGAATGCGCATTTTCTGCTGCCCGCTGCCGCAGCGAAGGTCGTCGTGATGGGCCCCAACGGCACGCCGCGGCCCATTCCCACTTCTTCCCCAACGGCCGGCGACGTTCACGCCAGCGTTTCGCTGGATCAACCTGGGCCCTGGCTGATCCAGGTGTTGGCGCAACTCGACTCCGGGCCGAGCCCCGCGCTGGAAGCGATGGTCTTTGTCGACAGCGCCCCCAGCGAGGATTTCACAGAGCAGAAGGCCGCGGGGGAGTCTTCAGCAGCTGGCATTGCCGATGCCGCAGCTGCGCTGACCGCCATGGCCAACGCGGCACGCAGCGAGGCTCAGCTGATGCCGCTCGTCCGGGATCCGCAGCTGGACACCTTGGCGACACAGCAAGCGCAGGCAATGCGGGCAGGGCGCCAAGTCAGCCACAATTTGGGTTTGGGTGGCCCTGACCAGCGCATGGCAGCGATCGGCCTTGAAGCGACTGATCTTGGTGAAATCCTCTCCCACGCGGGAGACGCCATCTCCGCTCACCGCGTGATTTGGGCCAGCCCCTCGCACCGCGCAGCACTTTTAGAGCCACGATTCACCTCGCTAGGGATCGGCGTGGCGCTCGACGAAGATAGAAGCATTTGGGTATGTGAGCTCCTCACAAATTTTGGCTCTGCTGGAAAGATACTGCCTCCACCCTGAACTCTCGGTGGCCAGCCTGGGCCACCGGGGCGGCGTTGTAATCACGCTTCAAAAACGGGCTCCGACTACGCTACCTTGCGCCTGCACTGGCAGGGGCCCACTTGGGGGTCGGCTCGGCGCCCGCGCCCCCTCATCGGCAAGCAGTGTCCGCAAGTAAAGGAAGCTCAGCATGAAGTCATCGATCGGAAGGTCCAGGTTCGTTCAGCAGCTCGCAGCAAAGCTCGGTGCGCTGCGGTTCATTTCCGGCGCCGCCGGGGCCGTCGCTGCCGGATCTTTCGCCGTGCTCACGCTGCACAGCACCGCTGCACATGCTCAAGAAAAAGGATTCTATCTGGATCGCATTCAGATCGGCGGTGCACCAGATGACGGCTTTGCCACCTGGCGCCCATACATTCCGGACAAGGCGCGCGTGTATGGCTCTGCCACGCTCGGTTACACCTTGAATCCGCTGAAGGCCTCGACGGTGACGGATTCGAACCAAGTGGCCGACTCCATTGGCAGCCCCGTTCGCCATCAGCTTATTACCTACCTTTCGGCGGGTGCTCAGCTGTCTAAGCGCATCGCGTTGGATTTGCAGTTGCCCATCGGCGTTGAAGCGGGTGCCGACTCCAATCAGCTCACCATCGCTCAAGTTGGCGCAATTCAACACGGTGCGGGCGTGGGCGATCTGCGCGCGGGTTTGCGCTTGATCGGCTACGAATCGGACGATCGCAAGTTCCGCTTCGGCGGCGGCGGCGCCCTGTTCTTCCCAACCGGCAACGCCACCCATTTCATGGGCGACGACCAAACCACAGCGTACATGTACGCTGCGGCTGAGTACGATTTCGGCTCGTTCTTGTTGTCGGGGAATTTGGGGCCTCACTTCCGCCCCAACCGCGGCATCAACACGTTGCCCAACGCGACGCTGTCCATCGGCTCTGAGCTGCGAGCCGCCGTCGGTGCATTCATATTCCTGCGTGACGGCGATCTGCGCCTGGGTGGCGAATTGTTCGGCACCACGGGCATTACCAGCGTTTGCCCCGGCAGCACCCCGTGCGCCACGGCAAAAACCTCCGCCTTCTTCGCCAGCGAGAACACCTCCTACGAGTGGCTGGCTTCCGGGCGCTTCAACCTCGACAAGAATGGTCAGGGCTGGGCAATGGTCGGAGGCGGCACTCAGATCTCACCGGGGTACGGCGCGCCCAATCTGCGCCTGCTGGGGCAAATCGGGTGGTGGACGAGCATCGTCGATACAAAGGCCCGAAGCCGCGTGCGCAAGCATTCAGACGTAGCTGCGGTGGAGGAGGAGAAGGACACCGATGGCGATGGCTTCCCCGACAACATCGATTTGTGTCCGACTATTCCGGAAGACAAACAGCAACCGCGCCCGGATGACGGCTGCCCCGGTATCTCGGATCGAGACAACGACGGCATTGCCGACAATGAGGACAGCTGCCCGGATGATCCCGAGGACAAGGATCAGATCCAAGACGAGGACGGTTGCCCCGAGGACGATGCCGATAAGGACGGCATTCCTGACGCACAAGACGCCTGCCCCCTCAAGCCGGGTGTGCGGTCGAGTGATCCGAAGCTCAACGGTTGCCCGGCGCAAAAGCGCAAGAAGATCGTGGAGAGCAACGGCGAGATCAAGCTGCTAGAGCCCATCCAATTCGAGACCGGAAAGGCCACCATCAAAGAGGTGAGCTTCCCGATCCTCGATGAGGTGGTGGATCTGATGCAGTCCCGCGATGAGATCCGCGTCGGTGTGTACGGGCACACGGACAACAAGGGCGGTCAGTGGTTCAACGTTAAGCTGAGCAAGGACCGCGCTGCAGCCGTTATGAAGTACCTCACCGACCACGGGATCGCCGCCAAGCGGCTTGAATCCGAAGGATTCGGCCCGAACAAGCCGGTCGACACCAACGCCACGGAAGAAGGCCGCGCCAAGAACCGGCGCGTCGAATTCAAGATCCTCAGCGGTCAGTAAGCCGCGCCTCGTCGCGCTAGCCGCCCAAAGCCGTCCCCCGTCGGGGCGGGCCCCCGTGCCCGCCTCCGCGATCCAGCTGGGGGGCGGGGACAGCGCCCCGCCGCGACGAGGGAAATCCTTGCGCTTCCGGTACCTTACGCCTGTTCAGGTGCAAGGCTTATTGCCTGGGCGACAAGCTTGCGACGGGCGGAGCCGCATGGTACTCGCACGCCCGCTATGCGCGACAACATCCGCCTCGTGTCCTCCGAAGGAACCGGCTTCACTTATTACACCACCAAGC